>JBGTDE010000073.1:0-4903 GCA_041748475.1 Rubrobacteraceae bacterium
GAGCACGGCGACGGCCTTAGTCGCTCGGAGTTTCTGGAGAAGATGTACGGGACTCGGATCATGGAGGCTTTCCGCGAGATCAAGGATCTCTTCGACCCAGAAGGGATGATGAATCCTGGTGTGATCCTGGACCCCAAACCAATGGATACGCAACTCCGCATCGGCCCCGGTCGCAAGCGCCTCCCGATCCAGACCGGCCTCTCCTTCGAGAACCAGGGCGGCTTCGCGAAAGCCATCGAGTTGTGCAACGGTTCGGGCTTCTGCCGCAAGACCACCGGCGGAACAATGTGTCCGTCGTACATGGTCACTCTGGACGAGCAGGACACGACCCGCGCCCGAGCCAACATGCTCCGCTCCGTCGTAGAAGGCACCCTGCCGCCGGAAGAGCTTACCGGCGAGCGCATGAAGGAGGTGATGGATCTCTGCGTCGGCTGTAAAGCTTGCAAGACCGAATGTCCCTCACAGGTCGACGTAGCCAGCATGAAGACCGAAGTTCTCTACCAGACCGGCAAGAAACACGGCTTCTCCTCGCGCCAGAAAGCCGCCGGACACATGCGGAATGGACTCGCCCTCGCCGCACGACTCCCGAAGCTCTACAACGCCGCCGCCGGGACCAAGCTCGCTCGGCAGGTAGCTTCGCTCTTCGGGATAGACTCACGGCGGGAGCTTCCGAAGGTCACGCACAAGACATTCTCCAGGCGTTTTCGGGACTTGCCTCAGGGGACTGGGCCGAAAGAGATCGCGCTGTTCAATGACACCTGGAACGAATACCAGCGCCCCGAGATAGGCGAAGGCGCGGTACGACTCTTCGCCGCCGCCGGAGCGCGGGTGCATCTTCCGAAAGTAGTCTGTTGCGGGCGCCCGATGCTCTCCGAAGGACTCATAGACGAAGCCCGCGAAAACGCCCGTCGCAACCTGGACCTCCTGGGGCCGCTCCTGGAGTGGGGCATCCCGCTCGTGGGTCTCGAACCAAGCTGCATCCTCACCATGCGTGACGACTACAAGAAACTTCTGCCTGACGACGAACGAGTCGAGAAGCTCGCCGCCGCTACCCGACTCTTCGAGGAAGCCTTGCTGGAGCTCGATACCGAATTGCCTCTGCGCGACGGTGAGCCGATCCTTTTGCACGGACACTGCCATCAGAAGGCGCTCGTTGGCACGGGACCGACGGAGAAGATTCTTGGATACGCTGCGGATGTCGAGGTGGTGGATTCCGGGTGTTGCGGGATGGCGGGTTTGTTCGGGTACGAGAAAGACCATTACGAGGTGTCGATAAAGATGGCCGAGCGACGGTTGTTCCCGGCGATCCGGGAGGCCAAGGGGCGGGTCGTAGTCGCGCCGGGGACAAGTTGCCGGGAGCAGATCTCCGGCGGCGCGGACACCCATGCCTTACACCCGGCTGAGTACCTGGCGAATCTCCTCGAAACTCGTGCCTAAAAACTCCCAAGAACCAGTGCTCTTCTTCGCCTTTCGAGGAGATGAACTTCTGCTGCGCGAAGGCGAAGAGGCCCACGTCCCGATGGCCGCATCGCTAGAAGCTATCGGCTTAACATCGCTTTTTCAGCATGAGATCGGTACGCTAGGAGACCGTAAGTGCGTGGCTGTGGAGGTCGCTCCCGAAATGGAAGCACCTGAAGGCATGAGATTCGCCGATCTGCGTGGCATCTTCGCGACGATTGGGGAAGACTTCTTCCGGGTCGCGGGTACGGCTAAGCAGGTTGTGGCGTGGCGTGCTACGCATCGTTTCTGCGGACGTTGTGGGGCGGAGACGGTGCGCGTTACGGAGGAGTTGGCGATGCGGTGTCCCAACTGCGGTCTGATGCACCACCCGAGGGTCAGCCCGGCGGTGATCGTGCGAGTAGAAGATGGAGATCGCATCCTGCTCGCTCGTTCGCCAGGATTTCCGAAGGGGCTTTACAGCGTGCTTGCGGGTTTTGTCGAGCCGGGCGAGTCGATGGAGGAGACTGTGCGGCGCGAGGTGCGGGAGGAGGTCGGGATCGAGGTCTCGGATATCCGGTACTTCGACAACCAGCCGTGGCCGTTCCCGAACTCGCTCATGGTCGGATTCACGGCCCGTTACGCCGGTGGTGAGATCTTGCCGCAGCCGGGCGAGATAGAGGACGCAGGATGGTACACGGCGGAGAATCTACCGCAGATGCCACCCCGCCTGAGCATCGCACGACGCTTGATCGACGACTTCATCCAGAGCCCCTGAAGGTAGGGGTCTTAGGCTCCCGAAGCGCGTCTGATGAACGAACGAATATTGGGTGAGTTGACTTCGGCGAAGACGCCGCGGTATCGGGATGTCGCGCATCCGATGCCAAAGCTGGTTATGCCGATTTGCTTGTATTGTCCATTCTTCGGGGCAAAGAGTGGTCCGCCGGAGTCGCCGTAGCAAGCCCCCTCGCCGCCCGAACCGGCGCCGACCATGATCGGCTTAACGAAGCTTCGACCGTAGGAGCGTTTGAAGAAAGCATCGCTCCCTACTGGAACGCGAACTTCCTGCATTCTGTCTGGATAATTCACTCGCGGACTTGGGTCGCTCGGCGAGACGGCTAAGGTCGAGCCCCAGCCGGAGATGGTCGCTTGACTACCTTTGGATTCGAGGTCGTTGTCCTTGCCGCCAGCTAGCTTTATCGGGTTCACTCCATTAACCGGGGTGCTCAGACGGATCACCGCCGCATCATACCTGGCTCCCGTCCGGGTGGATTTGTAGCGTGGGTGCACGGAAATATTGGAGAAGCTCTTGACCCTTCGAGTCTGGCCCGCATCGTTCAGGTTGGCGGCGCCCACCACTACCCGCAGCTTACGATAGTTCCTGCGGGTTATGGGCATCTCCTTTATGCAGTGACCAGCGGTGAGTACGTGCCGGGGGCCGATCAAGGTGCCTCCGCAAAAGTGTTCGTCGGCTCGGGATGAGCCTCTGCGGTCGAGCTGCAAGCTAACCATGAACGGATATTTGCCATTTGGTACCGCCGAACCACCCACTACCGACGTGGTCACGTCCGGCTCTTCGCCATCCGCTACCCCGGAGGCTGCGAATAGCAAGCCCAACCCCACACCGAACGCCGCGAAAACCGCGACCAGATGTCGACTACCCAAACTCGAAGTCCACATTGACTACCCTCTATCTATTGCGATCTTGACCGAGGGATCTCCGCTCATGATCCACTCCCTCAGTAGTTCTCATTTATCGAACCAGTCTCTCAGGGGACCGGAGCTTTTGCAACGCTTTTTTAGGGGCAGTATCGCGATATTTCCGACCGCACTTCGCATCACATGGCATAATTCTGTGTCATGTCGGAGAGATTCAATGTCACCAGCGGGACGGAGTGGGAAAAGTCCGTGGGGTATTCGCGGGCGGTTCGCAAGGGTCCGTTCGTGTTCGTCTCCGGGACGACGGCGACGGATGGAAGTGGTGGGATCGTGGGTTTGGGGGATGTCTACGCGCAGACGGTCCAGGCTCTGGCCAATATCCGGGTCGCGCTGGAGGTAGCGGGCGCGGAGTTGTCGGATGTAGTGCGCACTAGAATCTTCGTGGTTGACATCGACGATTGGGAGACTGTCGGACGGGCGCACGGCGAGGTGTTTGGCGGGATCCGTCCAGCGACGAGCATGGTGGAAGTTAAGCGACTCATCTCCCCGGAGATTCTCGTCGAGATCGAGGCGGACGCGCTCGTGGCAGACGTTCCGCCGGTCACCTAGTCTGTCGGCGAAGATGGTCTAACTTTATCTCAAGTCGCTTCACTGAATCGAGAGATCTGTTAATATAAACGGACAATTGTCCGTTAGTCAAGGTAGATGGAGAGGAGATGGGTTACGGGTGCCTGAACGGGGGGCTGGGGTTTCCGAGGCGATTCCGAAGCGGGAGCGGAGTGACGCGGCTAGGAGTCGGGGAAAGGTCATGGACGCGGCGCGGCGGCTTTTCGACGAGCGAGGTGTGGACGCGGTTAGTATGCATGAGATCGGGCGTGAGGCTGGGGTCGGTCAGGGGACTTTGTACAGGCGGTTCGAGCACAAGGGTGCGTTGTGTTCGGCTCTGCTTGGGGAGAAGATAGAGGATTTCCAGGAGGAGTCCCGGCGTAGGGTAGGTAGTCGAGGGGCGGCGCTCGGAAGGCTCAAGTGGTTTCTGGGGCGTTTGGCCAAGTTCAACGAGGAGAACGGGGCGTTGCTCGGGGCTGTCAGGGACTCCGCAGTTGGAGGACGCCGGATCGAGATGCACCGCAATCCGTTCTACGAGGGACTACGAGAGCTGGTGATCGAGTTGCTGGAAGAGGCGAAGGAAACGAGAGATATGCGTGCGGACATGGACTCCGAATGTCTCGCGGATACTTTGCTCGACGCGCTTAATATAGACTTGTACGTCTATCAACGGCAGGAACTCGGGATGGAACGCGAACGCATAGTCGGAGCGCTGAGGTCCGTGGTTGAGGGATTCCGCACGACCGAACCGTAGAGGGACTCCCCCATCACTTCGTGGATTTGGCTACCGTGCGTAGCCTCGTTGGTTCGTATAATTGGCAGCGGAAGCTGAAGTTGGTCAGAGGCTAGGAGACTTTTATGGCCCGTAGTCGAGTAGAGCCCGGTCCCGGTCAGGAGTCGGTCTGGGATTATCCGCGTCCGCCGAGGATGGAGGATGTGGAGAAGAAGATAAAGGTCGTGTTCGGCGGTATTACGGTCGCGTATACGACGCGGGGGAAGAGGGTTCTCGAAACCAGTCATCCGCCTGTTTACTATGTGCCGCCGGAGGACATTCGGATGGAGCATCTGGAGTTGGTGGAGGGGACCACGTACTGCGAGTGGAAGGGACCAGCTCGATACTATGACCTTGTTACGGAGGAGCGGCGTGAAGGGCGAGCGGCTTGGTTTTATCCGAAACCTGTGCCGGATTTCGCCGCGCTCA
>JBGTDE010000074.1:0-2661 GCA_041748475.1 Rubrobacteraceae bacterium
ACCGTGGGCCTCGGGCAAGCGTTCTCCCACATCGGCAAGCGGGCGACAATCGCCGTGCGCCAACCTGCGATGGGTCCGACATTCGGCATCAAGGGCGGCGCTGCAGGTGGCGGCTACAGTCAGGTCGTGCCGATGGAGATACTGAACCTTCATCTAACCGGCGATACGCACGCCGTAACCGCCGCGCATAACCTGCTTGCAGCCATGCTCGACAACCACATCCATCAGAACGACGATTTCTTTCACGTGGACCGGCACAGCGTTACCTGGCGGCGAGTTCTTGACGTAAACGACCGGGCGTTGAGGAACATCATCGTGGGGATGGGGCCACGGGCGGACGGCGTGCCGCGTGAGACCGGCTTCGACATCACTGCCGCCTCCGAAGTCATGGCGATACTCGCGCTCTCCACCTCGCTGCGGGACCTCCGGGAGCGGTTGGGCCGGATCGTGATCGGGAGTTCCGTCGACGGCGAGCCTATTACCGCGGAGAACCTGAAGGCCGCCGGGGCCATGACGGTGATGTTGCGCGAAGCTATAAAGCCGAACCTGATGCAGACTCTGGAAAACACGCCGGTCCTCGTACACGCCGGACCGTTTGGAAACATCGCGACCGGTAACTCGTCCATCGTGGCGGATAGGATCGGAATAAAATCAGGCGACTATCTCATCACTGAGGCAGGATTCGGGGCGGATATGGGCGCCGAGCGATTCTTCAACATCAAGTGTCGTTACTCGGGACTCGTCCCCGACGCCGCCGTACTCGTTGCCACCGTGCGAGCCCTCAAGGCCCATTCGGGCAGGTTCAAGATCGTCGCCGGTAAGCCACTCCCTCCTGAGCTCCTGGAGGAGAACCCCGACGATGTCTTGGCCGGGG
This sequence comes from Rubrobacteraceae bacterium, assembly GCA_041748475.1. GTDB lineage: Bacteria > Actinomycetota > Rubrobacteria > Rubrobacterales > Rubrobacteraceae > JACDDK01. The sequence goes on from JBGTDE010000074.1 coordinate 875, forward strand.
CGGACAACTTGCGAAAGCAGATCGAGAACATAAGAATTCATGGCGTCTCGCCCGTCGTGGCGATCAACGCCTTCCCGACGGACCACGACTCCGAACACGAGGCCATCCGGGAGATAGCCGAGGGAATGGGTGCCAGGGTCGCTGTCTGCAACCACTTCACCGAGGGTGGCCGGGGTGCGATCGAACTCGCCGAAGCGGTCGCCGAAGCCGCCGAAGAGCCCACGGATTTTCAATTCCTCTATCCCGAAGAGGCAAGCTTGCGAGAGAAGATCGAAGCCATCGCCACGAAGGTTTACGGGGCGTACGATGTTGCCTACGATATGCGCGCTTCCCAGCAACTCGACACCTACGAGAAGAACGGCTTCGGAAACCTACCGATCTGTATGGCTAAGACGCACCTCTCCATCTCCTCGGACCCGACGCTACTCGGCGCGCCAACGGGCTGGACGCTCCCGGTGCGCGAGGTGCGCGCCTCGGTGGGCGCTGGCTTCATTTATCCTCTCTGCGGGGAGATGCGCACGATGCCGGGCTTGAGTGTTACCCCGGCGGCCACTCACATAGATATAGACGAGAATGGCGACGTCGTAGGACTCTCGTGACCGAAGCCGCACCAAACTACGCGGAACTGCCTCTGGGCGTTGTTCTGGAAATGGTGGCATCCCGCGAGCCCGCCCCCGGTGGAGGTGCGTCGGCGGCCATAGCCGTCGCTCTCGCCGCCGCTCTTTCTAGCATGGCCGCCAGGTTCTCCACGGATCACCTCTCCACCGCTGAGGAGATCGCCAAAAGGGCTGAAGAACTTCGGAGCCAGGCGATGCCTCTGGCGCGGGCCGACGCGGAAGCCTATGGGCGCGTGTTAGAAGCCTACGGCAAGCCGCGCGAAGATGAAGAGCTACGTAACCGCAGCATCGGCGCCGCGCTCTCGGAGGCTGCAGACGTACCGCTGGCTGTAGCCGAGTTTGGAGTCGAAGTGGTTGGTATCGCCACTCAACTCGCTGAAGAGGGCAACCCGAACCTGCGGGGCGATGCCGTGACCTCGGCCCTTCTTGCTGGTGCCGGTGTACGGGCTGCGGTCACGCTAGTCGAGATCAACATCTCAGCGGCGAATATCGACGATGAAAGACTGTCCCGTGCTAGGCAGCTACTCTCCGCGACGGATGTCGGGACGAGCCGGTTCGAGACGGCAGGAGGTGGTTGATCTGGGAGGTTTAGCAAGCGAGGGTACAATAGCTGTTAGAGAAACCAGGGGGAAAGGAACATCCGATGACCGAGAGACGAACGCCGCTATACGACTATCACTTCCGTTCCGCGAGGAACGTCGTCAAGGGAGGCGGGGAGTACATGTTCCCGACCGCCTACACTTCGTCGGTGGAGGAGCATCTAAACGTTCGTAGGAACGTGGGGATGCAAGACCTCTCCACGATGGGCGAGGTAGACATAAAGGGTCCGGGCGCCGAGCGGCTGGTGCGGCGACTTCTGGTCAACGAAGTGCGGGACATGGAGCCCGGCCAGCTAAGGTACTCTACCATGTGCGACGAGGACGGCGGCATCGTGGACGATGTGACCGTCTACAAATTCGGTGACGAGCACTTTATGGTTGTCACGGGCTCCGGGCCGCGGTTGAAGGCGTACCGTTGGATCTCCGAGCACGCCGTGGGCGCGAGTGCTTATGCGACCGATGTGACGGCCGGTCTAGCCTTGCCGGTAGTGCAAGGACCGCGTTCGCGGAAGTTCCTCAAGAGCGTGGTGAAGGGCGTGGATCTCGACGAGCTACGCTTCTTCCGGTTCGC
>JBGTDE010000075.1:0-1601 GCA_041748475.1 Rubrobacteraceae bacterium
AGAGTTGTAGCCGAGAGCTTCCGAGCGTTCGCGGCCCGAGTAGATGTCCCCGATCACGGTCACGTTGATCGTGCCTAGAGCAGCCGCCCCCATCCCCTGAAAGAATCGCAAGAGCAACAGAAGCTCGAAGCTCCGGGCGAAGACACAGAGCCCACCGGCTATGCCAAAGAGGATCAGGGCAGGAGTAAGTATCTTTTTGCGACCGTGTCGATCCGACAACACCCCGAGCACCGGCGTGAGCACGATGCCCGGCAATGTAAAGACAGTAATAAGAAGCCCGACCTGACCGCTTGAGATGCTAAGTGCGTCCCGGATCTCGGGGAAGGCGGGCGTTATGCTCGATACGCCGAGCACCGCCATCAGCGTCACCCCGAAGAGAACGTGCAGGTTATGGTCCTTGTAGACCTTGTGGGTTTTCTCGTCCCCCTCGACTGTGGATGCCACGGGGCGAAAATGTATCAGGTGGAACGAAGTCGGGATGAGAGGTCGGCTACAGGAGAGGGTCGGTAAAGTCCGGTTTCCAGCCCAGTCGGACCAAAAGGGCGGCGGTCATGGCGGCTGTAGCGCCCCAGATCTCCCGCCGGGGTTCGCCGCCGATGGCGAAGATTGGGACTTCATAGTCGCGGCCCTCGCGGCTCCAGATAACCCGCCGGAAAGTCTCCGGAGCCATCAACCGATCGAGGGAGACCGTGAAGATTTCCTCTACCTCATCTGGCGAGACGATTAGTTCGGTCTCGGCGGGCATCATTCCTACAAACGGAGAGACTAGAAAGTTGGACGGCGGGATGTACATGTCCTCCAGAGCGCCAACCACCTCGACAAGCTCGGGGCGAAGGTCGATCTCCTCCCTCGCCTCACGCAACGCAGTCTCCAGGAGCGAACCATCCCCGGACTCGAAGCCTCCACCGGGGAAAGAGATCTGCCCGGCATGGTCGTTTAAGTGACCGCGTCGAACCGTATACAGCAACCGCGCCCCATCCGGCTCCATCAAGATAGTCACCAGCACTGCGGCCCGTCGAGGTTCGCCGTCTTGCGGCGGGACACGTCCCAAACGTTCGCCCGTCAGAACGTCCACCGGCGAGAATCCTTCGTAGACTTCGCGCCAGCTATCTAGCGGCTTCGCCAACACCTCGCGCAGCCGCTCCGCCAAGTCGTCGTTCTTCATCGAACCATCCACGCGCCTAATAATAGAGCACGCAGGCGGATATTCTCTACTCGGAGATCCCCGTGAAAGCCAATATCTTCGTCGGGGTCACGCGCACAAGCAGCTCGCTTGGGACAGCGTTGCGTCTGCCGAACTCGTCAGCCCGCTCCTCTCCCATGTAGCGACCACCGACACGAGTGGCCCAGTGAAGCATCTCCGGATCTTCCAGGGTGACGGTAGCCGTACCTTCCACCACGACGAACGCGAAGGGTGGTTCTTCGTCGTCCACACAGAGGCTTACTCGGGGGTCGCGACGAAGGTTTCGGCCTTTAACAGTGTCTTCGCCGGTCGAGAAGATCAGGGCGTCGCCGTCGAGATCAAACCACACAGGTGCGACGTGAGGTCGCCCATCGTCCCGCGTCGTGGCGAGGATCGCGGTTCGGGCGCGACCGAGCAT
>JBGTDE010000076.1:0-2555 GCA_041748475.1 Rubrobacteraceae bacterium
ACCCTATAACCCTCGCGGACCACGGGGGTGAAGTTGCAGACCACTAACACATGGTCATTTGGGTCTTTCGCCCGGCGCAGAAAGGATACCACGCTCTGTTCGCTATCCCCGCCTTCGATCCACTCGAATCCAGCCTCCTCAAAGTCCACCTCATAGAGTGCTGGAGTCCCGGCGTAGACGGCGTTCAAGTCCTTTACAAGCCGCTGAATTCCGGCGTTTTTAGGGTCTTGTAGGAGATCCCAATCCAACTGCGTGTCGTGGTTCCATTCGCGGCTCTGGGCCAACTCTCCACCCATGAACAGGAGGCTCTTGCCGGGATGGGCGTACATGAAGCCATAGTAGGCCCGTAGATTGGCGAACTTCCGCCACTCGTCGCCGGGCATTTTGTCTATGAGAGAGCCCTTGCCATGGACGACTTCATCGTGGCTCAGAGGCAAGACGAAGTTCTCGTTGAAAGCGTAGATCAGACCAAACGTCAGCTTGTCATGATGATAGGGCCGGTTTATTGAGTCTTCCTGCATGTATTCGAGCGAATCGTGCATCCAACCCATGTTCCACTTGAACCCGAAACCGAGCCCGCCCATCGAGGTCGGACGGCTCACCATCGGCCAGGCCGTCGACTCCTCGGCGATGGTCATGGCGCCGGGATGCTCGGCGTAGACAGCCTCGTTCATGTTGCGCAGAAAGGCGATGGCTTCGAGGTTCTCGTTGCCGCCCTGCTCGTTTGGCAGCCACTCGCCCTCTTCGCGAGAGTAGTCGAGGTAAATCATGGAGGCGACAGCGTCCACGCGCAGACCATCTATATGATATTCGGAGAGCCAGAACAGGGCGTTCGCGACGAGGTAGTTACGCACCTCGTTGCGTCCATAGTTGAAGATAAGCGTACCCCAGTCCGGGTGACGGCCCTGGCGCGGGTCGGAGTGTTCGTAGAGGTTGGTGCCGTCGAAGAGTCCGAGACCGTGTGGGTCTTCCGGGAAGTGAGCTGGAACCCAGTCGATTATCACCCCGATCCCGGCTCTGTGAAAAGCATCCACGAGCCTTTTGAACTCGTCGGGGGTTCCGAACCGGCTCGTCGGGGCGTAGAGTCCGACCGGCTGGTAGCCCCAGGAGCCATCGAACGGGTATTCCGTCGGGGGGAGCATCTCGACGTGCGTGTAGCCAAGGTCTTTCATGTACGGGACTAGCTCTTCGGCGAGTTGATCGTAGGTGTAGTAAGTGCCGTCGGGGTTGCGTTTCCAGGAGCCGAGATGGAGTTCGTAGGCGGCCATCGGCGCGTCGAGGCCGTTCTTGCTTGCGCGTCCATCCATCCATTCGGTATCGCCCCACTCGTAGCGGTCGGGATCGTGGACGATAGAAGCGAGTCCGGGGAGTTTCTCGGTCCTGAAGCCGAACGGGTCGGTCTTGAGCGGGAGAAGTTCGCCGCTCGGACCTCGAAGCTCGTACTTGTAAGACTCGCCCTCGCCGATGCCAGGGACAAAGATCTCCCAAACCCCGCCGGAGACTTTCCGCATGGGATGCCGCCGTCCGTCCCAAATATTGAACTCACCAACTACTGAGACGCGGCTAGCGTTGGGCGCCCAGACGGCGAAGCTCACGCCAGAGACACCCTCCACCTCTAGGACGTGGCTCCCGAGTTTCTCGTAGAGCCGCCGGTGATTGCCCTCGCCGAAGAGGTACAGGTCGGTCTCGCCGAGGACTGGCGGGAAGCGGTACGCATCGTCTAATTCCGCAGTGTCGCCGCTCTCCCAGGTCACCTTCAAGCGGTATGGAACCCAGCCCTCGGTGGCGACCTCGCCGGAGAAGAAACCGTCGGAGTGAGTGTTGCCGAGTTCGCCGAGTTCACGACCGTCTTCGGAGATGGCAACGACGGATGTTGCTCCGGGGAGGAAGGCCCGGATTACGAGGCCGGTCTCGGTCTCGTGCATCCCGAGGTAGGAGAAGGGGTCGGGATGGTCCCCCATTACTATTGCGAGTGTTTGGGGATCATGGTTCACGACGTTTGCTCCTTTGTCTCGCCGGAGTCCAGAAGTTCTAGGATGCCCCGGATGGGGATGCCGACCCAATCGGGGCGGTTGTCTAGCTCGTACCGGATCTCATAAAGCGCTTTCTCTAACGTGAATAGCTCAACGAGCGCGGTCAGATGCGCCGGATCTTCGGGATATGACGCGCAACCGGCGGCGCCGCCTTCGTAGCCGTCGAGGAACGCGGCACGAGTGTTCCCCTCCCACTCCCGCGCCCACTCTTGCATTTCTTCGTAATTGTCCATCCGCTCGGCGCTTACGTTCTGTAGCGCGGAGTAAGCAGCGTAGTTAAAGGAACGCAGCATACCCGCCACGTCGCGCAGCGGCGAATGTTTCTTGCGGCGCTCGGTTAACGGTCGGGCGGGTTCTCCTTCGAAGTCTATGATCTGGAAGTCGTTGTTTGAAACGAGTACTTGACCGAGATGATAGTCACCGTGGTGCCGGGTCTTCACAGCGTCGATGTCCAGGTCCGCGAACGCTTTGACGCGGGTGGATATCTCCTTCCGACGCTCGACCAACTCGTCGACCGCCGGA
>JBGTDE010000077.1:0-5693 GCA_041748475.1 Rubrobacteraceae bacterium
TCTCTGTATTACAATGAATACCGTAGTGCTATACGGAGGTCAACGATGCCCAAATCCAAGCCGTTTACCATAAGGCTCTCCGATGAGGTAGGGGGATGGTTGGATCGCGAGAACCGTCGAACGAAGCTGCCCAAGAGCGCCTTGCTGGAAGTCCTGGCGGAAGAGTCTATCCGCACCCGACGCTTCCCCGGCATTGGTTTCCGGGGGGCCGAGCACTCAAGACGAGCGTGGGTGATCGGCACTTCGCTGGATGTCTGGGAGGTCATCGAACTCTACAAGGGCAAAGGTAGAGAGAGGCTGCTCTCGGAGCACAACGTCTCCGAACGCCAGCTAGACCTTGCGCTCTCTTATTACGAGGCGTACCCGCGCGAGATAAACGAGGCTCTCGAAGAGAACGCCCGCACACCGGAGGAATGGCACGCACTCTACCCGGCCATCGTACCGACTCCGCACGGTTAGAGTGCGGCTTCACGTTAGAGAGTACGGTTGAGGATCCTGCTAGATGCCCACATCTCCGGCCGGACGGTGGGCAAGGCTCTCGCCGAAGGCGGACACGACGTGCGCGCCCTCGACTCCGAGATCGAGCTCGAAGGGCTCTCCGATCCGGAGGTCCTGGATCTGGCAGCCGCAGAAGGCCGCGTGCTAGTGACCGCCAACATAAGAGACTTCGAGCCCCTTCTGAGAGAGTGGGCCGGCGAGGGCCGCCCGCACCCAGGCGTGATCCTAATTCCCTCCAGTGTCAGAAACGAGGCCTTCGGAGTCCTCATCTCAGGCGTGCAGATGACGCTTGCGGATACCATGCAGGAGGAATGGACAAATCGCGTGAAATGGCTTCGGAGAGCTTGACCGTTATGCCGAAGAGGGGAGAGGCAGAGCTCCGGTGAGGCCCTCTCCCGCTACGGTTTTTGGGGCGTAGCACGATCATCAAACTTACTGCAACCGTACTGCAACCGGGCTGGCACAGGCTAGTACAGGCCGGACAAGCAAGCTTCGCTATAATCACAAAATGCCTGCAAAACAGTAAAATTTACGGACGTACTGTAACAGGCTAGAATCTACCTGAGCAAATTCGTAATGAGCAGGTCAGCGGTTCGAATCCGCTCGTCGGCTCCGTTGAATCCTTTTAGATAAGCCGAATACTCGGAACATCAAAAGCCCCCGGTAAATCGCCGGGGGCTTATTGACACCACTCTGACACCACTGAGGATCACGACTCGTCGGGTAGGATGTCTCCCATCGCGTCGGCGGTGCGCCGGGCGGATGCGTCGTAATGTTGGGTGTAGCGTTGCAGAGCAACCGCCGCCGTCTCATGTCCGGCTAGCGCTTGCAGGTCCCGGATGGGTTCGCCGCGCTGTGCGAGCAGGGACAGGCAGCTATGCCGAAGATCGTGGAAACGGAGATCTGCCAGGCCAGCCCGTAACCACAGCCTGGTCGCCCGACGGCCGCTACAACTTTGTCACGCACTTCGGTAGCAGTTGGGTTGCGGTCCTCGAACCCGAGAGCGGCAAGCTCGTCAAGAAGCTGGAGGTCGGAGGCAGCGCCGCGAACGTTTCCTTCCGACCGGACAGCGCCTTCGGCTACGTGGCGGTAACCGGGCAGAACGAGGTAGCCATCGTGGATATGGAGTCGCTAGAGGTCGAGAAGAGCCTGCAAACCGGCAAAGAGCCGAGGGGCCTGATCGTACTGTGACACAGTGTTCGGGTCACAAACCAGGAAGACTGGCTGACACAGAACTCCTCCACGACAAACAGTTCTACCATCACGAAAAACCACTCTAGCTCACTGACCTCCGCGAAATTCCCCTCTCGCGGCACAAGAATCGAACAGCCACCCATTTGCACGTCCGCAGCGAAGACCTGCTATCATCACAATAACGTACTGATAAACGTTAGGATGTAGATATGACTGATGACCGCTGTGACTTACTGTGTCTCGACGCTCCCCGCGCGGAGGCGATACGGGAGAAGCTTTTAGAAGAAGGTACCGCCAGGGAAGCGTCCGAGCGTGCGAAGGCTCTCTCGGACCAGACGCGGCTCACACTGGCCGCCGCACTGCGGGAGGGCGAGGAGCTTTGCGTTTGCGATCTGGCCTGGATCTCGGAGCGTTCGCAAGGCTTAGTCTCGCATCACTTGCGGCTACTGAGAATCTACGGTCTGGTCCGCTCCCGCCGGAGCGGCAAGCTCGTTATGTACTCTCTTACCGGGCAGGGCGATTCGCTCCTTTCGGCTGTGCTGGGTGAAACACTGGAAGTGGAACTGAAAGTGGAAGCGTGAGCCGTCCGAAGAAGATGCTGCCGGTGGTCGGGCAGGAGCAAGGTTTGTCCGAGCCGCTGCTTGAGGAGAAAACCAAACCTTCCGTTCCCACGGATGAGCTGGAGCGCACCGTGATCCGGGTGGAGGGGATGGACTGTGCGAGCTGCGCCGTTACCGTGGAGAAACGGGTCGGCCAGCTTCCAGGCGTGCACAGGGCGACTGTCAACTTCGCTGCGGGCCGCCTCGATGCCGAGCACGACGCCTCCGTGGCGGTCGAGCGGATAGAGCGATCCGTGATGGATGCCGGGTATGGGGTCGGCAAGACCGGTGAGGCTGAACCGACGCCGTTCTGGCGTAACTCCAGGATCTTGCTTACGGCTGCTTCCGCGCTTCTGTTCGCGGTTGGCGCAGCCCTGCAACTCGCCGGAGCGCCCGGGTTTGCGCCGGTCTATGCTGTGGCTATCCTGGTCGGGGGTCTGCCCATCTTCCGGTCCGCCATCTCGGCGCTGGGGGCCCGCCACATGGACATGAACGTACTGATGAGTGTGGCGGTGATCGGAGCGGCCGGGATCGGGGCCTGGGGTGAGGCCGCCCTGGTCGTGGTGTTGTTCTCGACCGGAAACGCCTTGCAGGTCTTCGCCATAGACCGCACCCGGGGGGCGGTGCGCGCACTGATGCGACTCGCCCCCGACGAGGTTCTCGTTCGGAGGGATGGCTTAGAGAGCCTGGTTCCCGCCGAAGAGGTCGGGGTAGGGGAGCTCGTAGTCGTGAAGCCCGGTGAGAGGCTCGCCGTGGACGGCGAGATCTTCGAGGGACAGACGACCATGGACGAGGCCCCGGTCACCGGTGAGAGCACCGCCGTGGAGAAGTCTCCCGGCGACGCCGTCTTCTCCGGCAGCCTCAACGGGTCCGGCGGCGTGATGATACGGGTCACCCGGGAAGCAAGAAACTCGACGTTGCAACGGATAACGCGGATGGTCGAGGAGGCGCAGGGCAGCAAGGCCCCGGCCGAGCAGTTCGTGGACAGGTTCTCGCGGCTCTACACTCCGCTAGTAGTCGCCGTCGCGTTCGCCCTCGCTATCGTGCCGCCGCTGCTCGGGGCGGACTTCGGGACGTGGTTCTATCGGGCGCTGGCGCTCCTCATCGTTGCTTGCCCCTGCTCGCTCGTGATCTCCACGCCGGTCACGGTCGTCTCGGGGATCGGCGCCGCCTCCCGGCGCGGCATACTCATCAAGGGCGGCGCGGTGCTTGAGGCAGCGGGACGTCTCAAGGCGCTCGTCTTCGACAAGACCGGTACCCTCACCGAGGGCAGGCCCGTGGTCGAGCGGGTGCTGACGCTCGAAGGGCGCGATGAGAACGAGGCGTTGAGGCTCGCGGGAGCGCTCGAACGCCGTTCCGAGCATCCGCTGGCGCACGCTATCCTCTCCGCCGCCGGCGAAACCGGGCAAGAGCTTCCGGAGGTCTCCGGATTCCACGGGATACCGGGCCGGGGCGCTGAGGGCGAGGTCGAAGGCCGTCGTTACCTGATCGGCAGCCCCCGGCTCTTCGCGGAGCGTAGTATCCTCCTGGACATTGCCCGCCCTGCGCTCCGTGAGGTCGAGGAGGCCGGCGAAACCCCCGTTATCCTCGGCGACCCGGAGGGACCAATGGCCGTCTTCGGTCTCGCCGACGCCATCCGTCCCGATACCCACGCCGCGCTCCAGACGCTCCGCTCCGCCGGGGTGGAGGAACTAATAATGCTCACTGGCGACGCCGAGGCCCCCGCTCGGCGGGTGGCGGACTCTTTGGGCATCGGTTACCGGGCGCAACTTTTGCCCGAGCAGAAGGTCGAGGCAATGCGCGAGCTGGTAGAGAAGCACGGCATGGCGGGTATGGTGGGCGACGGCATAAATGACGCCCCGGCCCTCGCCACTGCCTCCGTCGGCTTCGCTATGGGCGCCGCTGGAACAGACGTGGCTCTTGAGACGGCAGACGTTGCTCTCATGCAGGACGACCTCAGGAAGCTGGCCGCCGCAGTGCGTCTCTCGCGAGCCGCCGAGCGGATCATCCGTCAGAACGTCTTCGTCTCCATCCTCGTAAAGGGCGTCTTCGTGCTGCTCGCCCCGTTCGGCCTTATCACCCTCTGGCTCGCTGTGCTGGCCGATATGGGAACCTCCATCGCCGTGACCCTCAACGGCCTCCGGCTCTTTCGTGGAGATGGCGGCCGAGAGCGCGTACCCAGACGATAACCGGCAAGACACTTACATCGCAAGAGAGACTTCACCGCCGTGGCGTTCGCCTGGAGGTCTTCACGATAACCTGGAACGTGGTGGAGGCCGTCATCGCCATCGGCGCCGGTCTCCTCGCCGGAAGCGTCGCTCTCGTCGGCTTCGGTGTGGATTCTGGAATAGAGGTCATCTCCGCGGTCGCCCTGCTGTGGCGTCTGCTGCGGGCAGGTCCGAACGCCAGCGCTGGGGAGCATGTCGCTGCCGAGAAGCGGGCGCTCTACCTCGTGGCGGCGACGTTCTTCTTGCTCTCCGCCTACATCGCCTACGAGGCGGTGGTTGCTCTCCTGGCCCGCGAAGGCCCGGACAGCTCGATCGTTGGGCTGGTACTCGCGGCGATCTCACTTCTCATCATGCCGGCCCTCGCCTTCTTCAAGCAGCGCACGGGCCGGGAGATGGGTAGCGAGGCCCTCAAGGCCGACGCGGCGGAGACTTGGGTATGCTCTTACCTCTCACTGGCGCTGCTCGTCGGCGTGGGACTCTACGCTGCCTTCGGCTGGTGGTGGGCCGACCCGGTCGGCGCTCTGGCGATGCTGCCGGTAATCCTTTGGCAGGGCTGGGAGACGCTTGGGGAGGCGCGAGAAGAAGGCGAGGAGTGAGGGGTTTGCCGGATCAACGCGGGTCTCGCCTGTTCAGTCCCGTTCGGGTGTCGTGGTAGGGTCACGATAGAGGAATCGGGAGAGAAAGGCTGAGTGAATGTCCTGACCAGTCGCAGGTTTTGAGACGTGGATTTGGCGCGGGGCGTCGCCATAGTTATGGTGGTCCTCTACCATCTGATCTACGACCTGGACAACTTTGGTGGTTATGGCATCGAATCCACGTCCGGCTTCTGGTGCGTCTTCGCAGACGTAAGCGCCTTTGTGTTCATCTTTCTGGTCGGGCTCTCCCTGTCAATAAGCTACGAGCGAGCCGGGGCGGCAGTGCCAGGTCGCAGCCTCTTCAGCAAGTATCTGCTGAGGGGACTAAGGATTCTCGGCTACGGGATGTTGATTACCTTCTTGTTCTGGGTGTTCGGCCTTGGGGCCGTTGTCTTTGGCATCCTGCACCTGATCGGTCTCTCCATCATCCTCGCCTACCCGTTCTTGCGGCTGCGGTACGCGACCTTGGAGACCTCGCCATGAAAGCGCCGGGAGTCAGCCCGCGACCTTCTAAGCGAGGCTGGCGAACACCTGGGGGC
>JBGTDE010000078.1:0-6487 GCA_041748475.1 Rubrobacteraceae bacterium
CGCTCGGGCAACTCGTTGAGCGCCTCGCGCAGATGCAACTTGAGCAGCGACTCGCTCACCGCATCGTTCGGGGTGACGGTCGTGGCGTCCTCCAGGAAGTCTCCGAGATGCGAGGAATCCTCTTCGCCTACCGGGGTCTCCAGGGAGATGGCCCTTTGGCTGATCTCGCGGAGACGTAGGATCTCGTCAATCGTGATCTCCAGCTCGCGGCCAATCTCCTCGTCGAACGGCTCGCGTCCGAGGGCTTGCGTCATGCGGCGGTGCGTCCGATGGAACTTATTTACCTTCTCGACCATGTGGACCGGGATGCGGATGGTGCGTCCCTTGTCCGCTATGGCGCGAGTGATGGCCTGGCGGATCCACCAAGTCGCGTAAGTCGAGAACTTGAAGCCCTTATCGTGATCGAACTTCTCAGCCGCCCGGATCAAACCCAAGTTTCCCTCCTGGATCAAATCCAGAAAAGACACTCCTCGATTTCGATATTTCTTGGCGATGGAGACCACGAGCCGCAAGTTAGCCTCGACGAGGCGATCCTTGGACTTCTTGCAACCCCGAGCGATACCTTTTGCCAGCCGGATCTCATCGGCGTGCGTCAACAACTTGACTCGTCCGATCTCCGCCAGATACATCCGAATGGAGTCGCCCGTGGAGACGGCGTGCTGTATCTGCAGTCTCGGCGCGTTCACCACGGCGGCGGGCGCGGCGGCTACCACCGCAACCTCCTGAGGCTCGTTCTCTACCAGCGAGATCTCCTCTTCCTCCAGCGTCGTGTAGAAATCCTCTACTTCTGATGCTGAGAGATCCCCCGCCTGTAATAGGTCGGCGACTTCCTCCGTACTGATGAAACCCTGAACCCGCCCCCTACTCAAAAGCTCGTCCGTACGTCCCGTCAGCAAAATGGTGTTCTCGGTCGCCATCCGTCTCCTCTCTCTGACTTACGTCAACAACAGCTCAAAGACTCTCCACGAAAACCTACATCCCGCTCATCCGGTTTGTTAAGTTTTCGTAAAAATGACTGCGGTAGACTAACACACGGTTTCATTCCAGTCACCGCAATATCTAGTGTTTTTTCATACTTTTCTTGTAAAAACCACCTTTTAGCCCCGTTTAAGAAATGTTTGCGACAATGTTTCGAGGATGTTACAGCCTTTGGCAAACTTCTCGGACAGCGGCCTTGTTAAACTGCGCTTATGTTCATTGACTACGACACTCTATCGAGAACGCTCAGTACTGTTCCGCCTGCTGATGTGGACGGTGTGACTGGGGTGACTCACGACTCCCGAAAGGTCGAACTTGGCTTCGCATTCGTGGCGGTGCCGGGCTTCAAGCGCGACGGCCTTGAATTCGTCCCGGCGGCTCTTGAGAACGGTGCTGCTCTCATCGTCGCCGAGCGGGATGTTCCTGGTGTCTCGTCCGTCGTGGTGCCGGATGCTCGGGCGGCGCTCGCGGCTCTGGCTTGCGCCGGATTCGGGGATCCGTCGGAGGAAATGGAAGTCTACGGAGTGACTGGGACCAACGGGAAGACGACGACTTCCTACGCGCTGTATGCAATCCTGGCTGCGGCTTATGGCGAAGCTGCTGTTGGTCTGATGACAACCGCCGAGGTCGTGGTCGGGGGGGAGAGGCGTGCGGCGGCTCATACGACACCCGAGGCTGTGGAGGTGCAGCGGTCGTTGGCGGAGATGCGGGATGCGGGAGCGCGACGAGTTGTGATGGAGGTATCTTCGCATGGGATCGCGCTCCAGAGAGTTTCGGGGACGAAGTTTTCTGGAGCATTGTTTACGAACCTGACGCGGGATCACCTCGATCTCCACGGCTCAATGGAGAATTACTACACCACCAAACGCGAACTCTTCTACCGTTCGACGGGCTCGAAGCTCGCGAACGCGGAATCCGACTACGGTCGCCGACTCGCCGAAGAAGCCGAAAACGTAAAAACTTTCGGCGGCGTACAGGAAGCGGATTACTTGGTGAGTGACGTTCGAACAACGGGTCGAGGAACAGCCTTCGCGTTAGAGACTGCATCAGGGCGGCTCTCGCTGGAGACGCCGCTTCTTGGTCCGTACAACGTGCTGAACGTGGCCGGGGCCGCGGCTTTCGCGCTGGATATTGGGGTTGAGGAATCGGTGGTGCGCGAGGCTGTCGATAGGATGCCGCAGGTTCCGGGTCGGTTCGAGCGGGTTGCGGCGGTCAGTGAGCGCGGCTTCGAGGTCATAGTGGACTACGCCCACACTGACGTGGGGCTCGAGGCGGTGCTGGAGGTTGCGCGGGGTGTCGTGGCGGCTAGGGGGGCTGGTCGGGTCATCTGCGTTTTTGGAGCTGCTGGGGAGCGAGATAGAGCGAAGCGGCCTCTGATGGGAGAGGTTGCTACACGGTTGGCGGATCGAGGAATAATAACCACCGACGACGCTTACGGAGAAGATCCCGCCGAGATCGCCGCTCAGGTGTCTGCTGGAACGGATGGTGGACTGGAGACTGTCCTGGATCGCCGCGAGGCAATTCAGTTAGCTCTCGATGATGCGCGGGCCGGGGATGTGGTCGTCGTGGCGGGTAAGGGGCATGAGAGAGTTCAGCATTTGCCGGATGGTGACGTGCCGTTCCACGACGCGAGCGTGGTGGTTGATTTGCTGAAGGAATTCGAGCGAAACGGGAGGTAAGGCTTGCAGAAGCAGACCAAGATCGAGGTTCAGCGACGGCTCAAGAGCATCGAGGGACACGTGCGCGGCGTCTCCAAGATGGTTGAAGACAGCGACGTGACCTATGCCGAAGTCGTGCAGCAGACAAACGCCATCTTCGCGGCCATCCGCAAGGTCAACACCGTCCTTCTAAAAGATTTCGTGGAAGAGCGAGCCGAGGAAGATGGGGGATCGGAGGAGATGATCCGGGACCTCCACAAAGCCATCGACCGGGTAACAAAGTAAATGTTCTCTAAGAATCCACTGCTGATCTTGATCCTCGCGATCCCCATCGTCGTGCTGCTGGCGTGCCTGGCGGCTTTTCTCCTGCTAAGAGCGGGGTTCGGACTCCTGGTGGCGGGTGTGCTGCCGTTCCTGGGACTTACTCTGACAGCGGGGGCTCTAGGGCTTTTGCTTGGACGGGCCGCCGAGAAGAAAAGAAACCGTGAGCGCGATTGATGTATAGTTTCCGCCAATGAGAGATCTTGCAAGAAAAATTCCTCCATCAACGAAAGACCTTGAAGGCCGCGTCGAAGAGTTGGAGCACATCTCCGATTCCCTGTCGAACGCCCCGGACGGTGAAGTCGTCGAGACCCTGGAGAGGGCCATAAAGCTGCTCTCGGAGGTCAACGACGGCATCGAAGCCTCCCTCCGAGCTGCCGCCGAAGAGAACGAACACCACGGAGCCCGGCTAGAGAATGTTAGCTTCGATGCTTTCGACGAAGCTCTTCAGAGCTTGGAGGGTCGAGAGCGGGAACTCGGAGAATCCGGAGCTTGACACCAGAGGCTAGCCTCGCCGACCGGGTTCGCGAAGCTGCGCTGCTCGAAGGAGACTTCGTACTTTCCAGCGGTAAGAAGAGCAAATTCTACGTCGACAAATACCTTTTCTCCACCGAACCAGAGCTTCTAAGGGATCTCGGCGACGCGCTTGCGGAGATGCTCCCAGACGGCGTGACTCGGCTCGCCGGGGTCGCTCTCGGGGCGGTTCCGCTGGTAGTAGCGGCTTCGTTGGCAACCGGCCTGCCCTACGTCGTGGTTCGCAAGGAGACCAAAGCCTATGGAACCGGGCGAGGCGTGGAGGGAAACCTCCAGGAAGGCGACAAGCTGGCTCTAATCGAGGATGTCGTTACGACCGGCACTCAGGCTGTGGAGGCTGCCCGTAGACTAGACGAGATGGGGGCGTCGGTTTTGGGGATATTGGCTGTTCTCGACCGTCGGGAAGGGTCTTCTGATTCGGAGATTGGGGGATATCCGTTCAAAACGGTGCTTGAAATGGCGGATCTACGGGTAGACTTCGGAGATTGAGGTTGATGGCAGCCTCTGTTATAGTCGCTCGATCAAAGTCGAGATGGCGCTGAATGCAAACGAACTGGCCATCACAGGAGGTTAGAGCACGTGAATAAGACGCAGTTGATAGAGAAGATAGCGGACGAGTCGGGCAAAGGTAAAAGCGACGCTCAGAAGTTTTTCGATGCTTTCACCAACGTAATTACCGACGCACTCAAGCAGGACGATACGGTCCAGATCACGGGTTTCGGTAAGTTCTACGTACAGAAGCGCAACGCCCGCGAAGGCATCAACCCGCAGACGAAGCAGAAGATCAACATCCCGGCCTCGAAGGTTCCCAAGTTCACCGCCGGTAACGCCCTGAAAGACTCCCTCAAGTAACCTGAACTACCCGCTTCACCAGCCGCGGAGCACATCACTCCGCGGCTTTTGTTTGCCCAAAATATCTCCGGTCGAGCTTTGAAGTCTCTCGTGGAATCGGCCCGGCGAGTCGGAAGCCCGCTTGTAGTAGGCTTGGACCCCACCCCAGACCGACTCCCAAATGAAATCCTCGCCCGAGCCGCAACGCCGGCGGAGGCCGTTCATGAGTTCTGTGTGGGAATCCTTGAAGCCGTCTCCGAGGATGTCGCTGCGGCCAAGATCCAGTCAGCATATTTTGAGCGTCTGGGAGTCCCCGGCACGGAGATCTACGCGGCCCTGATACAAGCTGCCCATGACCTCGGCTTGCCAGTAATAGCGGACGTGAAACGCGGCGACATCGGCGCGACCGCCACCGCTTACGCTGAAGCTCACCTGCGAGTCTTCGGCGCGGAATGCGTAACCGTCAACCCGTACATGGGCGCGGACGCCGTACTGCCGTTTCTCGAAGAAGCCCGAAGACTCGAAAGAGGCGGCGGCGCATTCGTCCTCGTGGCGACCTCCAACCCCTCCTCTTCAGAGATACAAAGCATCGGCGAACCACCGGTCTACGAACGAGCCGCCCGGCTTGTAGCTGAGCTGTCGAGCGACGGAGACTACCCCGACGCGGGAGCCGTTGTCGGCGTAACCCACCCCGAGATAGGCCGTCGAGTGCGCGAGTTGCTGCCCGACACATTGTTCCTGGCCCCCGGATACGGAGCGCAGGGTGGAGGCGCCTCAGACGTGCAGGCGCTGCTGGACGCTCGTGGTGGGGGAGTTTTGGTCAACAGCAGCCGAAGCATCCTCTACGCCTACGAAAACTCGAACGCGGACTATAGCCAAGCCGCGCAAGATGCCGCCCGCCGGACGCGGGAAGAGTTACAGGCCGCAGGGGTTTTATGAGCCAGTCAGCGTTTCAGCCAATCAGAAAAAGCTGAAGCGCCGACCGGCTGAATCGCTGATCGTCCCTAGGCTGCGAACAGGTGGATGATTGCGAATATCGTGACTACTACGGTCGCTATGAAGACTGCTACGCCTATTAGTTGAACTATGCTCTCTCGGGTCATGTCGTCTCCTCTCTTTTGGTGATCCTACTTGCCGGGTTCTTGGCCTAGGGCTTCTTGTATCTCGATCTCCAGGTCTTTGGTGTATTCGTCGAAGTATTCGTTTTGAACGGCTGTGATGGTTCCGTCTTTTATCACGAAGACTCTCGGAACTCTCTTTATGTTGTATCTGGAGGTTAGGGAGCCTCGCGAATCCTGGAGGATACCGTACGGCTTGTCATTGTCACTCGGAACGCTCCCGACGTAGACGGCGGCGAAAGTCGCGCCATCATCGCTGTATTTGCGGGCGAGCCTCTCGAAGCCGGGACGAGCCTTGTTTGAGCCCTGGTTCAGCGTGCTCCAGAACATCAAAACGTAGACACCGTCGTCGGAGATCTCGAAGGGCTTGCCGTCTATGTCTTTCTGTTGGAAACGTGGCGCAGACTCGCCTTGAGTTGGGGCGGGCTGCTGAAGTGTTAGCGTACCTGTACCCGTTTCCGCGCCGCCGTAGCTCCGGTAGCCAATCGCTACCACGAGTACGACAATGGCTACGACGATGAAGCGTCTCATAGGCTGCGGAGGTGGTGTGCGACGGTGAACTTCAAGACGCTCCGAGTATATAGGCCAACCTGGATCTTGTCCGCATCAGTCATCTTGTAGTGACTTTGTACGCTCCTCATTTATACTCTCCGAATCTTTGAATGCTCTATCGCACATAAAAGCCTGTTGGACCGCGTACGCACTCGCGCTCTTCTGCCTGTTCTTGTTCTCCCCGGTGCCGCCAGTGTTCGCAGAGTCCGACGGCGTCAAGCTCGAGAAAGTCCCTCTTCCAGAGGCCGCCACCGAGCCTGAAGTAGCTTCACGAGCGTGGGTTCTTGCGGATCTTGAGAGTGGTCAGACGCTCGCGGGGGAAGCGTCCACGCAGAGATTGCCAATGGCGTCTACCACCAAGATCATGGTGGCTATGCTCGCCTTCGCGGAGGCGGACCTCGACGCTGAGGTGACGGTCTCCGAGGAGGCCGCGTCCTACGCCATCCCCGAGTACAGCAACATCGGTCTGTATCCCGGCGACACCTTGAGCGTCCG
>JBGTDE010000079.1:0-1576 GCA_041748475.1 Rubrobacteraceae bacterium
CTATAGAGCGAAGGTCATAGCCCGCATCCCCAGCATGGGCGCGGGAAGGCTCGCGGGCTTCGGGGACGAGTCGCTGGAAGGGGATTTGAAGGTAGTCTAAATCCATACGCGGAGCATCTTAGCACGGCATCCAGAGCAAAAAGTCGTGACACGACTACCCTTGCAGCGCACGTCTTCGGCAGGGGTTGTCGCAGGTGCTATTCTAGGCGTATGGATGAGATCAAAACTCGTTACCTTGTGACTTCGGCTTTGCCGTATGCGAACGGGCCTTTGCACGTAGGTCAGATCGTGGGCGCTTACCTTCCGGCGGATGTTTTCGTGCGCTACCTGCGGATGCGCGGCGAGGATGTGGTGTATGTCTGCGGCACGGACGAGCATGGAGTGCCAATCACGCTGACCGCCGAACGCGAGGGCAAGGATCCACAGCAGGTCGTGGACTACTGGTGGACGCACATGGAGGAGACTTTCCGGCGGTTCGGTATCTCCTTCGATAATTTCTCACGAACTTCGACGGACTTGCACGCGCAAAACACGCAGCTTTTCTATCGAAAGCTGAAGGCTGGCGGATATATCGCCGAGGCGGAGTCGAAGCAGATGTACAGTCCCACGGAGGGGCGGTTCCTGCCGGATCGGTACGTGGAGGGAACTTGTCCGGTGTGCGGATACAAAGAGGCGCGCGGGGATCAGTGCGACAACTGCGGGAGTTGGTATGAAGCGTATGAGCTGATCGAACCTCACTCCAAAGTCACGGGCGGATCGGCTGAAGTCCGAGAGACGACACACTTGTACCTGGATCTCCCGAAGTTCGCGGACAGACTACGGGAGTACGTCGGGGGGCAGAATCACTGGCGCACCTCGGTTAAAAACTTCATCCTCGGAATCATCGACGGCGGGTTGGAGAAGCGTCCGATCACGCGGGATATATCCTGGGGTGTCCCGGTCCCGGAACCGGGCTTCGAAGATAAGCGCTTCTACGTGTGGTTCGACGCCTGCATCGGCTACATCTCCTCGGCAATGGAGTGGGCCGAGCGGATCGGAGAACCCGACCGCTGGCGTGAGTACTGGCAGGAGCCGGATACGCGCCTGATCCACTTTATAGGCAAAGACAACACAGTCTTTCACGCTCTGGTCTGGCCCGCGCTGCTCCTCGGCGTGCGGGAAGACGGCGAGGAGCCTTTCGAACTGCCCTACGACGTCCCAGCCAACGAATTCATGAACCTCGAAGTTGTGGTGAACGACGAGCCACGCCAGATGCAAATGTCTACAAGCCGCAACCTCGCAGTGTGGCTGCACGAAGCTTTGGATGAGTTTCCGGCGGACCCGCTTCGGTTCTATCTCGCCTCCAACCTACCCGAGACCGGCGATGTCGCGTTCTCGTGGCGCGAGTTTCAGAACCGAGTGAACTCGGACCTGATCGGCAACCTCGGCAACTACATCAACCGCACCCTCTCGTTCTCCGAGAAATACTTTGACGGAAAGCTTTCTCGCCCGGAGAAACTGCCGGACGACGTGCTCGAAGTATTCGAGGATTTTAAAGAATTGGAACGTCGCTACGAGGAGCGGATGATGGCTCCGC
>JBGTDE010000080.1:0-3069 GCA_041748475.1 Rubrobacteraceae bacterium
GGACTTCGCGGCGAGGCAAGATCATCGTCCTGGACTTCGGTGATGTCGTCGGTGTCGTACACCTGGTGATCTCCGGTCGCGTCTTACGCCTCGATGAGTGGACCCCACCCGACCGCATGAACACAGCAGTCCTGGAGTTCGAAGGCGAAACGGATCCCGTAGTGCTGTCTTTCTCGAAGCTGTGGCTCGGCTACTTCGACCTGTACGAACCAGGCGAGGAGGATGGACACCCTCTGTTGTCTCGTCTTGGCCCGGACCCTTTCTCCGATGATTTCACCGTTGGTTATCTAACGGAGGTATTTCGGCGCAAAGCGAGCGTCAAGGGACTTTTGTTGGATCAATCGGTGGTAGCAGGAATCGGGAATATTTACGTCGATGAGATCCTGTTCGCTGCGGGTGTCCATCCAACCCGCAAGGCAAGCACTCTGAACTCGGGCGAGATTGAAGGCATCTACATAGCAACCCGGCGCATTCTGGCCCGCGCCATAGAACTCCGGGGCACAACCTTCGATTCCTACCACGACGCTTTCGGTGAGACGGGACAGTACCAGAACGAGCTCCGTGTCTTTACCCGCGAGGGCGAACCTTGCCCGGAATGCGGCACCGCCATAGTGAAATCCCGTGTAGCCGGACGCGGAACTCACGCCTGCCCGACCTGCCAACCACTACAAAAGTAGTGTCAGCGTGGCGGTCAGTTAGTTTCGCCACCCCCGGAGCCTGGAACCTGGATCAGCTTGGGATTGTCGTCGGCTAGTTTCTGGGCGTCCTCGTAGGACTTTTCGGCTTTCTCGTAGCCGTCGCCGACTTTTGAGAGCAGGTCGAGAACTTTCTTGCGGTCATCCTTGAGGGCCGGGTCTTTCTCCAGGATTTCGTAGAATTCGATCTCTTTGGCCTCTGCGTCGAGCTGTTCGTTCATCGCTCCGCTCAGTGTCTCGGCGTACTTCTTTACCTCAGGCTCCACATCAAGGTCCTGGACTTCCAGCATTGAGGAACGCGCATCCTGCAAATGGCCGCGAGCCTCTTGCATCATCTCCCGAGCTTTGGTGACTCGGTCCTTCTCTTTCGAAGGATCTTCTGAGGTCTCTATCTTCTTTTTGACGTCCTCGTAGGTCTTTCGAGCATCGCCGAAGACTTGATTGTGTTTGGAGATCGACGAGTTCGCGGCGGAGACTGACTCGTTGGCATCTTCTTTGGGAGTCCCCGTGACTGATGAGCAAGCCGCCGAAAACAACAGAACGGAGAGAATTATCACGACGATCAGGGCATTACGGTTTATGATGTGCGTCATGAGTGAGGGAAGTCTACCGCCGTTCAAGTTGCGCCTCCTGCGTTCGTCGATGCGCCGGACGTTGGTCCGCGTCGCTGGTTTTCTGCGTAGTGGGAACGCCGATGTCCCGCAAGCTAACTCGTCGGACTCCACGCCAGCTTCGGATGCGTCCCCGGTTATCCAGTCTTACGCCGAGAGCCACGCTGCGCTCTTCGAGCGGGCTGAGAGGCTTCGGGAGAAGGCCGACCGGCTTGACCAGGAA
Source organism: Rubrobacteraceae bacterium (assembly GCA_041748475.1). GTDB lineage: Bacteria > Actinomycetota > Rubrobacteria > Rubrobacterales > Rubrobacteraceae > JACDDK01. Next base: position 1,530 of record JBGTDE010000080.1, read on the forward strand.
GGTACTCCCAGCGACAGCGCCAGCAACCGAGCCCGTCGCGCCGAAGAGGAAGTGGAAACGGGACTGAGGGAACTCCGGTCTTCCTACGCCTCTGACAGTGATGCGGAAGTTAGGTTCGACCGGGAAGTCGCTCGGCGTTATCCGCGCCTCCGACTCTCCGGCGAGTAGCCCGCCGGAGATCACGACCTCCATATCCTGCCCCGGTTAGTCGCTGGACGTAACGGACCCGATGGCATCGCTGACGATCTGACGCGCCTGGGGGCCGGTCTTGGGGTTCAGGAAAAGGAACGCCACAGCACCGGATATCAGCCAAAAGACCAGCTTGAATCCACCGCCACCGCCCCGGACTCTCTGTCCCCGAACCCGTTTGTTGCCTTGTTGGACCGCACCGGCGGCCATCTCGACCTGCTTGCGGAGCTTGTCGTCGTCCCACAGGCGGGTGACAATCTTGTCGGGGCTCTCGTCGGAGAGCTCGTCCGTTATCTTGCGGGCCGCCTCTATGAAGTCCCGGATGTTATCCCTAAGGTTGTCATCATAGAGTAGACGCTCCAATATGGGCCTCGCGCCACTGTAGACCGCCGCCATCGTGGCGACTGGCACAAAACCCGTACCTTCTACTTGCTCTCTAAGCCTCTCCGCGCGGCTTTTTCTTCCGAACACCTGCGGACCTCCCTCGTCGAAACGAACAGATTACTTTACACGGCACATGATACCCGTTTTGCCGCCCATGTACCCATCGAAATTACTCCACGGGCTTCAAGCCTACTCGCAACACCTCCCCGTCGACGCTCAACGCCCGCGCCTCCTCGCTGGGTTCGACCCCGATCTCCAACGTTCGGGCAAGAACTTCGGACTCAAAGTATTGGCCCCAGCGGCCTTTTAGAAGCGTCTCAAGTCGCTCGCTACCCGCCAGACGCACGGCGATTGGAGCTTCTATCTGGAACTGCAGATCCCGCCTGAGGTTCTGCACCTTATGCACTAACTCCCGCACGAGTCCCTCATCCAAAAGCTCCCCGTCCAACTCGGTCCTTAGCGCGACCGAGAGATCCCCGTCACGCTCCAAAGCGTATCCGGGCCGCTCCGTCGGCTCCACGAGTAACTCGTCGTGAGAGAGACTAACGTCCTCTCCTCCCACGCTGATAGTGACGCTCTCGCCCGCCGCCGCTCGTGCCCCTACTTCCAACGGCACGTCCGCAAGAGCGGCTCGTATCTCCGGAGCCAGCTTTCCGTACTTCGGCCCCACGACCGACAAGTTTGGCTTCAGCGCGTAGGCCGTCACGTCCTCTGTCGTACCGAAACGCAGGGACTTCACGTTCAACTCGTCCAACACCACATCCTTCAGACTCTCCACGCGCTTGCGGAGTTCTTCGGTGTTGGATTCGCCGACCACCACGACTTCACCGAGTGGCTGGCGGGTCTTTATAGCTGTCGCGTTACGGGCCGCTCGCCCGAGTGCGACTACGCGTCGAGCCGCCGCCATATCGGATGAGAGCTTCCGGTTTACGAGCGTTTCGTCGGCTACGGGCCAATCCGCCAGATG
>JBGTDE010000081.1:0-3518 GCA_041748475.1 Rubrobacteraceae bacterium
CCGGGCAACGTGACATCCACAGCTTCCGAAGCGAGTTTGGCCTCTCGTTCGGCGGCGCCCAACTGCTCGACGCGATCGCGCAACGCCTCTTCGATAGCGCGGGAAGCGCGGTTCGCGCCGCCACCAACTTCCTTGCGCTCTTTGGGCTGTAGACTGCCAATGCTTTTCTTGATGGTGGTGAGTTCGGCGGATCGTCCGAGATACTTCACCCGGACATCTTCGAGTTCGCCGGTCGAGGTCGCGCCACCAATGGCCGAAACGGCCTCGGTTTCTAGCTGTTTTACGCGCTCTGCAGCCGACATAAGACGGCTATGGTAGCACACGAGAATATGCCTCGTGGAGCAGTATCGCGGCGGCGACGGCGGCGTTAAGCGACGGTGCTAATGCAGGGATGCTCACCCGCGCATCGCACTCCGTTATGACATCCTTTGGCAGCCCACCGCCCTCCGCTCCCACGAGGATCAGGAGTTTCCCAACCGGCAAGGAATTTGGAGGTTTGCCTCCATCCTGGACGGCTGCAGCCACAGTAAATCTTCGATTCTGCGCGGACTGAATGAGATCCAGGGTCTCCACTTCTCGGGCGATGGGAACGTGAAAGAGGGATCCCATCGTGCCGCGAACAGTCTTAGGGTTATAAAGGTCCGCGCATCCTTTGGAAAGCGCGACCCCGGCCCCGAAGGCATGCGCCGCCCGTATCGCGGTGCCGACGTTGCCGGGATCCTGGACCCCATGCAGCAACAATACGCGGTCCACGGATGAGAGCAAGTCCTCCGGCTCGCGATCCACGAACGGAAAAACGGCTATTGGTCCGGTCGGGGTTGTTAGGGTAGAGATACGGCTGATGTCTTCGGGTTCTGAGATAGTCTGGATCGGGGATATGGAAGATTCGGAGATCACCGCTCGGCCTTCCGCCAGGAAGACGCGCTCGATCTCCCGGTACTTCTTCCGATGAAGTCGCGAGAGGCGTTTGATCTCAGCCCCTGAAATCATCGCCTCGCAACCTTTCCTCGCCAAAAACAAGACGGGCGACGCAGAACTCGCGCCACCCGCTCTGAACATCCATAATCATTGCTCGGTCTATCCACCGATACGAAGTTTCCTAACTAGCGTTCGAGGCTTGCTCTACATCACCCACGGTGATACGACCATTAGCTCCTGTGCCTTCCACGGTCGCCAGATCCACACCCAAGTCCTCAGCTTTCTGCTCGGCAGCATCTGTCGCATTGATCTTGCCCTGCTCGTCGGCGGCCTCTTCTACATCGTCGACTAGCACGCGACCTTCCTGGCCCGAACCCTCGACCTCAGTAATGTCCACGTCTAACTCTTCAGCTTTTTGCTCAGCGGCACCGGTAGCGTCTACTTCCGTCTCTGCCGCCGGAGTCTCCTCCGCAGCGGCTGGAGTCGCACTGGCCGCAGGTGTCGGTGTCGAGGCTGGCGCGGGCTCTTCAACCGGCTTCTGGCGGCGTGGCCGTGATTTGCGCGGTGGCGGGATAGCTTCGGAGGTCCGCTCTACCTTTACACTCGTTTCGACCGGGTTGCCGTCCAGCGCGTTCTGGGCCTGAGCAACGATACCGGCGAAGATGTCCGGCTCCGTGGCGGCCAAGTCAGCGAGAATCTTACGATCCAGGTCGATCTCTGCCAGCTTGATCCCGTGCATGAACTGAGAATACGAAAGCCCGTTCTCGCGAGCACCGGCGTTGATCCGCTGTATCCACAACGCCCGGAAGTCGCGCTTTCGCTGCTTGCGTCCCTGATATGCGTAGACGCCACTCTTCCAAACTTGCTCTTTGGCCCGCTTGTACGAGCTGTTCTTGGTCCCCCGATATCCCTTGGCCTGCTCAAGAACCTTGCGACGCTTCTTGCGGGCGTGGAGACTGCGTGCTGTGCGAGCCATGCTACTTCACCCCCAACAGACGCTTGATACGTTTCTCGTCCGCCTTATGAATGACGGCGTCGGCCTTCATATGACGCTTGCGCTTGGTGGTTTTCTTCTCGAGGATGTGGTTGTGACCGCTGCGACGGCGGCGAACCTTGCCCTTCTTCCCTACCTCGAAGCGCCCAGCGGCACCCGAGTGAGTCTTCATCTTCGGCATATTTCCTCCACGTTTCGTTGATCTAATCTACATAAAGCGGAGCTGGCGGCACGGGAGTTTGGCCGGTTCGCTTCCGCAGCGCGGCGTATTGTAGCAAACTGTTACGTCTAGCGTCGGCGAAGACCGTAAATCGGCGGTCGACGCTACTTATCTGCTAGCCTGCAGCCTCTTTGGTCTTCTCCGCATCCTTCTTTGGGGCGACTACCATGATCATATTTCGACCGTCGAGGTTTGGTTGGCTCTCAATGCGCCCGATTTCGTCTATATCTTCGGCGAGTCTGCGGAGCAATTTCTCGCCAAGATCCGGGTGCTGCACCTCGCGTCCGCGGAACATGATCGTGACCTTGACCTTGTCGCCACCATTCAGGAAACGCTCGACGTGGCCCCGCTTGGTGTTGAAATCGTGGTCCCCGATCTTGGGCCGGAGCTTTATCTCCCGGACGTTGATGTTGACCTGCTTCTTACGAGCAGCCTTACGGTCCTGTTCCTTCTGATATTTAGCCTTCCCGTAATCCATGATGCGGACCACCGGTGGCGTCGCATTTGGCGCGACTTCGACCAGGTCGAGATCCTTCCTCTCAGCGACCTCCATCGCCTCGCGGATGTGCTTGATGCCAAGCTGCTCCCCATCGTCGGAGATCAACCGCACCGAGCGAGCCCGGATCTGACCGTTTATCCTCGGTTCTTCTTCAGCGGCTACTGTGAACCACTCCTTCCAACACTAGTCTTTGGGGAACACGGACCCGCTCTTGCGACCTTAACTCGGGCGCCGGAACGGCGCGGACCCTACCTACAAACTCCATTATACCCCGGCCCTACTACTCCTGTCCATTGAGACCACGCGATGCAATCTCCTCCGTAGCTCGACTCAGATATTCTTCGACTGTCAACGCCTCCTGACGCTTCTCTCCCCGTTTTCGAACGTTGACCGTTCCTTCCCCTATCTCGTCGTCGCCAACTATAAGGAGATACGGGATCTTCTGCTTGGCATTCTCGCGAATCTTACGCTGCATACTGTTCACGGAGTCGTCCACCTCGACGCGCATTCCCGCATCCACAAGAGTCTTCTGGACTTTGCGAGCGTAATCCAGGTGGCGGTCGGCTATAGGGATGACGACGGTCTGAACCGGCGCGAGCCAGAGCGGGAAAGCACCTGCGTAGTGCTCGATCAGGACAGCCATAAATCGCTCGGTGGTTCCAGTAACAGCTCTGTGCAGCAACACCGGCGTATGCTTCTCGCCGTCCTCGCCAATGTACTCACACCCGAGGCGCGACGGCTGGATGAAGTCGACCTGAATCGTTGATAGCTGCCACTCGCGCCCGAGCACGTCCCGAGCCATAAAGTCCGCCTTCGGCCCGTAGAACGCCGCCTCGCCTTCGACGGGATCGTAGGATATCCCCGAAGCGTCCAGGGCATCACGCAGG
>JBGTDE010000082.1:0-8466 GCA_041748475.1 Rubrobacteraceae bacterium
ACTAAGGCTCAGTGACGGCGAAGCTGTCATGAGGGGCAAACTCTAAAGAGATCTTTCCTGACCAAATCAATTTCTTTAAACCTCCCGCATTCCGAGCCCCGCCTCACGAGCCCGGATGATAGCCTGCGCACGATCCGCCACTTGGAGCTTGGTGAAGATGTTTGAGACGTAGTTGTGCACGGTCTTAGGGCTCAGGTAGAGTCGGTCGGCGATGGCGGTGTTGGAGGAGCCACGGGCCATCAGGTTCAGCATCTCCCGTTCCCGGTCGGTGAGGGTGGGGAAGGCCTCCCTCGGGACGGCGGGGCGCGAGGTGGTGAAGAAGTCCATCAGGCGCGCGGCGACGCCGGGGCTGAAGACGGCCCCGCCGCGGCCTACGGTGTGGATTGCGCCGAGCACGTCGTCCTTGTCGGCGTCCTTTAGAACGTAGCCGCGGGCTCCGGCTCGTAAGCGCTTCAGGTGAAGATCACCCCATACCCAGGATATCCACTGAACTCGGCGTCAGCGTCGAGACGCTGCGCAATTGGGTCAAGCAGGAAGTGGCATTGACCCGCTTTCGCGGTTCTTCCGAGAATCTAATGAATCAGATCCAGGTGCCCGCCGGATAGAAGAGCGAGTACTCAGGCTGCTGAAGCGTACAGCACGCGCCCGAGACCGAACTCGAAGGCCTGATCTGGATCGTAGGCCGCCTGAAGGGCCTCCCCTGCCGCGGCCCCGACCCTCGCCGCCGTCGGGTAACGGTCTGCGTCGAAGACCTTCTAAAGGAGCGGGGCGTTGGCCGCCCACCACTCACTGTTGGTCTTGGGGTAGCGATAGCAGCGGAACCAAAACCAACGATGTTCTTTTTCTTAACGATGGAGGCGGCTTAACCTCCAGCGTTGAGTCTCTTCAAATACTTCTTGATCGTGTTGTAAGAAAGCCTGGTCTTACGGCTAAGCTTCGGTGAACGTGGGTCACGGGCGGTGGGTCACGGGCGATCTCTCAGTGACCGGTTATTCTGGGGTCGAGATCCAGAGCCTCTAGTTTGGAGACCTCGACCCCTGCGAAGTTCGGATGGGCTGGATTGACGAGAAGGTTGTATTGGCCCCTGACCGTCGCGCTCGGAACCTTCAGCGCCAGCGACCGGTTCTCCGTAAGCCAGGCGTCTCCAATCTCCTTGAGGGCGGCGGGCGCCGGATACGCTCTCCAGTCGTCGGGCAAGGAAGCTTCTGCCAGAGTCTCTACCGCGCTCTCATCTAGCGTTGCGGAGATGACCACGAAGGCGTCCAGTGCCGCCGAGTCCTCCACATGCACCAGTTGCTCGAGGACCGCCAGCGAGATACTCTCGGATGTGTAGACGACCGCCCGGCCCCGGCTGTTCCAACGACCGCCGTATAAGCGGGCGCCTTCACCACTGTAGGCTGCCTGAGCGTATTGCGGCACGCAGATCCGCCAAGTCGTTACCTTAGGCAAAGGATCCAGCCGTCTCTAGGACGGAACGCCGTGCTCGATGCGCCCGATGAGATCCAGTACCTCCTGAGCGCCCACTTCCACCCGCGCGTAGTCAAGCGGCGTCTCGCCGCCCAGTGCTACTTTCGGGGTGGAGAGCCAACGCCTCGCCTTGCTGAGATCCCCCTCGAATAGTCCGAGAGCCTTTGCGTACACTCTCGCTAGCCTCAGTACCCGATCCGATTCATCCGGGTTCAGACGCCCTTCTCCCTTGCGCCGAGTCAAGGTGCGAGGGTTGATGTCTAGGAGTTGGGCCAGAGAGCTCGTGCTCAAACCGACGCTCTCCCGCAGATGATCCAGGACCCCGTAAGGGAACCCGTCACTCACCCGCCGTACCAACTCAGCCGTACCCAACTCCTCAAGACCGAGCAGCTCAAAGTCCGTCTCCGAAACCCTGACTCTCTCGCTAATTGTCTCCGCCACGATAAACACCTCCAACATGAGGTTTGCAGTATGGCTGCTGTACTATGACTATATTATATACGACACTTGTCTACGGCGTCGGTCTACTCATTCGCTACGAAAAACGGGGAAGCGAGGATGCCTGAGCTTGAGCGCCACTCCCGTTCGCGGTGGTCGAGGAGACTAGGTAGCCCAAAGTCTCGAAGCGGTCGGCTTCCGAGGACAGGTTCGTGTCGGACAGCAGCTCGGGACGACCGGAGCGGTCCAGTCGGAAGATCGCGCATCGCTTCCAGTCTGCGCCCGCCGGACGAGCGTCCACCCTAGGGGCTATCGCAGGGGTGTTCACCGGAGATCCATTTCGTTCGGGGACGAGCGCCTCTGGGTTCTCCAGCTTCGGGGGCGCGTCCGGGAGAGGCGCAGCGTCGATGGAGCGGTAGAAGCCCAGGTCTCGTCCGCTTCCCCGGCTGGCAGGACACAAAGGCCGGCGAGCGCGAAGTGCAGAAAGCCCTCCGCCGGATAGTTTACGTAAAGTACAAGATCAAAGACCAAGACCTCTTCCATAAAGCATTTGGATACATCCGCCAGTACTACTAACCCTCCAAGACTCCGCCGCCTCCATAGTAGCCACCGGATGAAACAAAGTCCCCGCCGCAGGCCCGCAGAGCCACCCCAAAACCCGGCCTTGATGGCCGCCCTCCGGATTTCGCTTCGCCAACTTATACTTCTCGACTTAATTGCACGAGTCATGATTGATGCTCTTGACACAATCGCAAAACATAGCTATATTTGTTCTCATAAGACATCAGATGATTTCATCTGATGAATGCATATGACGAGTGGGGAAACGCTTGGTACGGACGGGATTGGTGGACCAGCTTGTGGGGGATCTGGTCGAGGACATAGTGAGTGGGGTTTTCCCGCCGGGGTCAGTGTTGCCCGCTGAAGCTGAATTGGCGGAACGAGCCGAGGTGAGTCGCTTGACTGTTAGGGAGGCTATAACGGTGCTTCGTACAAAGCGGGTGTTGGAGGTAAAGCACGGGCGCGGCACGTTCGTCAATCCCATCTGCCATTGGTCGCCCTTTGATCCCACGCTTCTTGCGGCTCGTTCGGGGGATGCAGTGGGGGCGGGGGCTCTGCCGAAGAAACTCATAGAAGCTCGTCGGCTTGTTGAGGTTGGGGTGGTGGAGCTTGCGGCAGCTCGCCGCTCCGCGAAGGATCTCGAAGCTCTGGCCGAAGCTCTGGAGCGGATGAAGAAAGCCGGGGACGATGTGGACGCCATCGCCGAAGCGGACATAGAGTTCCATCAGATAATCCTGGCCGCTGCGGGCAATGCATTCATCGCCGCGTTGTTCGATCCCATAAGGCAACTCGTGTGGGCTGCCCGGCGTCAGACCAAAGGATACCCTCAGATAAGGATGCGAGCTATCGCCGCGCACACCCGGATACTGAAGACTATACGCGACAAGGATCCCGAAGCCGCGCGTTGGGCCATGAACGATCACCTGGTACAGACCGAGGAAGACCTCGACAACCTCTTCGCGGAGGATGACGACGAATGAGTGAACCCGACCAAAGGGGCCGAGCATGAAACAGAAAGTGGCGGTACTGCATACAAGCTTCGTTTTTCTGAATGTGGAGTCTTCGGTGACCGACCTTCTGGGCGAGATCCTACCAGAGACCGAGGTCATGCATTTCGTGGACAGCGACGTGCTAGCCACCGTGATGCGGGAACAGGAGATCAGCACTCGCAGCACCTCTCGTATGGTGCATCTAGCACAGGCCGCCGAGGAAGCGGGTGCCGATGTGATCTTCTCTGCATGCTCCTCCCTCGGACCGGCGATGGAGGTCGCTCGCCAGAAAATCGAGACTCCCCTCGTTAGGATCGACGACGGCATGGCTCGCAAGGCCGTTGAGATCTCCACGCGCATCGGGGTGCTCGCAACCGTCCCAACCACCCTCGGGCCGACCGTAGACCTGATCGAGCAGAAAGCCGTCGAGATGGGCAAGGAGATCACGGTCCAGCGGGAACTCAGCGAGGGCGCGTTCGAGATACTCATGAACGGCGATAAAGAACGCCACGACGAAATGGTGGTCGAGAGCGCGAAAAAACTCGCTCCTTCAGTCGAAATCCTCGTTCTGGCCCAGGCTTCGATGACGCGGCTCGCGCCGAGGCTCAAAGAGGAAACCTCTCTCGAAGTACTCAGCAGTCCCCGGTTGGGAGTCGAGTACGTCAAGCAGGTACTGCAAACCCAGCCGGAAGCGGTCTCGTCTTGAGATCCAAGAATCATGGAAGGAGGTGATGCGGACGGGAGAACTGGGATAGCCCGAAGTTGGCAATAAATCAATATAGGTGCCGCCTGGATATTGGGGAATGTCGGGTGGCGGGAGAGGAGGACAGATGAAGAAACTAGGTGCGCTTATCGTCATGATGGGGGTGTTTGTAGCTGCGGGCTGTGGCGGTGGGGCTCTATCGTCCGGGGGCGGCGAAGATGAGGAACTCTATGTATTCCTGCCCAAGTCCCTGGATAATCCATACTGGGTCGATGCTCGAAAGGGGATGAAAGCCGAGGCTAAAAAGCTGGGTGTCAAAGCGGAGTTCCTTGGTCCGCAGCAGGCCGACGCTGGCAAGCAGGTCGAGATCTTCGAGAACGCTCTCAACCGTAATCCGGCTGGTATAGCTCTCTCAGCGAACGACCCGGAGACCGTAAAAGCCACCATAGCCCAGGCCAAAGAGAAAGATATTCCCGTCATCGCCTGGGACTCCGAGGTACCGGACAGTGAAGTCCTGGCCTACGTCGGCACGAATAACGTGGCCGCCGGAGAGCAGGCGGCGGAGGCTCTGGCGAAGGCCATGAACGAGAAAGGCAAAGTCGCCGTACTCGCGGGTAGTGTGACGGCCCTCAATGCCCGCCAACGCCTCGACGGCCTCAAGGAAGGTCTAAAGCAGTACCCGGACATAGAAATAGTGACGACCGAGACCACCGGCGAGTCCGTCTCAGGAGCCACTTCTAAAGCGGAGAACCTTCTCCAGGCTCAGTCGGATATCGACGCTCTGTTCGGTGTCACTGGAGCGGACGCGCCGGGCGCGGCTCTCGCGGTCAAGCAGGCCGGAAAGTGTGGAGACATACAGGTAGCTGGCTTCGATGTCGTGCCCCAGGGCCAGGAGCTTATGAAAGAAGGCTGCATCCAGGCGCTCATTTCACAGAAACCATACGGGATGACCCGTCAGGCTCTGGAAATGCTCCACTCGCTCAACAAGGGCGAAGAAGTCAAGCAAGAATCCGTCGATACCGGGGTGATCACGGTCACCGAAAATAGCCTGGACAAGTTCCTCAAAGACGCGCCTCACTAACCGTACCGTCAGCAGGGGCCGTCGAATGGCGGCCTCCACTGACTTCAGCGACCGAGAAATAAAGGAGGTCTAGATGCAGGAGGTCGCCCAAGAATCTCTGGCTTTGCGGATGCGTGGCGTCGGGAAGACATTCCCCGGTGTGAAAGCGCTCGACGGCGTGGACTTCGACCTGCGGGCCGGGGAAGTAATGGCGCTGGTGGGCGAGAACGGCGCCGGAAAGTCCACGCTGCTGAAAATACTAGCTGGAGTACACAGGCAGGACGAAGGTGAGATCTCCGTCGCCGGTGAGACCGTGGAGATCTCCAGCCCCCAGGACTCCCAGGGGCTCAATATCGCCATGATCCACCAGGAACTCAACCTAGCGGAACATCTGAGCGTCGCGGAGAACGTGTTCGTGGGACGCGAGCCTCGCACAAGGTTCGGACTCGTGGACTTCCGTACGATGAACCAGGAGACTCGCAAAGTCTTCGAGGAGTCGCTTCACACCACGGACATAGACCCTCGGACCGAAGTCCGCCGATTGAGCATAGCCAAAAAGCAACTCGTTGAGATTGCGCGTGCTCTCTCGCTCGAAGCCGACATCATCGTCATGGACGAACCTACCTCGTCGCTCTCCGAGAGCGAAGTTCAGGTGCTGCTAGAGCTCGTATGCCGACTGCGCGACAACGGTCTGGCCGTCATCTACGTCTCTCACCGCCTTGACGAAGTCTTCGAAGTCGGCAACCGGGTTACGGTGTTGAGGGATGGACAACTCGTTGGCGTTAAAAACACTGAAGAGACCACCCCGGACGAGGTCGTCAAGATGATGGTTGGTAGAGAACTCGAAGATCTGTACGGAGAGGCCGAAGAGACCCAGACCTCCAAGACCGGCCTGGAGGTACGGGATCTCACGCTCCCCGGCGTGTCGCAAGGTATGAGCCTCCAAGTACGCGCCGGTGAGATAGTCGGGCTGTCCGGGTTGATGGGCGCCGGACGAACGGAGCTAGCCCGAGCCATCTTCGGGGCTGACCTGGTAGATGGAGGAACGGTACTGGTGGAAGGGGAGCCCGTGACTTCCGGATCCCCTGAAAAGTCCATAAAGGCCGGAATTGGATACGTCCCCGAGGATCGCAAACTGCAGGGTCTCTTCCTGGGTATGTCTGTTCGCGAGAACGTCACGGCGGCAAGCTCGCAACACGTGGGTCGGGGCGGCTTTATCCGGTTCCGGGACGACCGGCGGCTCGCCGAGGAAGCCCGCGAGCAACTCAAGATCCGCGCGGCGTCGGTGGAGCAGAGCGTCCGGGATCTGAGCGGTGGCAACCAACAGAAAGTCGTCCTGGCAAAATGGATGGCCGTTGGACCAAAGGTTCTCATCCTGGACGAGCCCACCCGCGGCGTCGATGTAGGTGGGAAAGCCGAGATCTACGCGCTCATTCGGCAGATGGCCCGGCAAGGGATGGCCTTGATCGTGATCTCCTCTGAACTGCCGGAGGTGCTGGGGATAAGCGACCGAGTCCTCGTCATGCGCCAGGGCTTGCTGGTCGGCGAGCTTTCAAGCTCCGACGCGAACGAGGAGAAGGTGATGGCCCTTGCGACCGGCACGACGAGAGGTAACTAGATGACGAGCAATAAAGAAGCCTCGGCGACGGAAGGCTCCACGAGCGGAGGCGCACTCGGAAGCATCAAAGGGCAAATAGGACGCTTGCTCGGCGCCAGGGAACTCGGCCTGATAGTAGCCATACTTTTTATCTCATTGGCCCTGCATCTGTTCTCCGCGAACTTTCTGACCGGAAGCAACCTTTTCGTGCTCTCGCGCCAGATCAGCTTCGTCGCGATCATTGCCGTCGGTATGACGTTCGTTATCCTCACAGCCGGTATCGACCTTTCAGTGGGCTCGGTCGTGGCCTTAGTCTCGGTCGTCACAGGCTATACGCTGGTTACCCTGGGACTGCCCGTCTTTGTAGGCATTCCACTTGCCCTAGTGGCGGGCGCTCTCGTGGGTCTGGTCAATGGTGTTCTAGTGGTAAAGACGGGCGTGCATTCTTTTGTCATTACGCTTGGCATGTTGGGGATCGCCCGCGGAATCGCGCTCGGTACTACCGGCGGAAGCACGACAAGCGGCTTCGACTCGGGCTTTCTCGTGCTAGGCCAGGGTGCGCTTCTCGGCATTCCCATACCGGTCATCGTCGCCGCAGTTGTAGCGATTGGAGCTCATATAGTGCTAAGTCGCACCACTATAGGACGGCACGTCTACTTCGTGGGCAGCAATGAAGAGGCCGCGACGCTCTCCGGTATCAGGGTCGGAAGAATCAAACTGCTCGTCTTCACCATCGCGTCCGCGCTCGCGGCCCTATCTGCCGTAATAGAGACTTCCCGCTTGGCGACTGCGCAACCAGCCGCCGGCACGGGGTACGAGCTGATCGCCATCGGAGCTGTAATTATCGGTGGCGCTAGCCTGATGGGTGGTGTTGGTACCATCCTTGGCACTGTCCTCGGTGCTACCCTTCTGGGTCTCGTGACCAACGGGCTTGTGCTGCTCGGAGTCTCCACTTTTTGGCAACAGGCCGTGACCGGTGCGATCATCATTCTCGCCGTCACACTTAATACTTATCGTCAAAGAAAGAGTGCTTGAGAAAGGATACGAACATGGATCTCGAAGGCAAAACCCTGATCATCACCGGCGGCGGACGAGGCATCGGAGCCACCACCGCCGAACTGTGCGCGGAGAATGGCGCCAACGTCGTGGTCGCGGACATACAGGCCGAATGGGGCGAGAAGGTCGTCGAAAGCATTAAAGGCAACGGCGGCAGCGCGCTCTTTCACGAGCTCGACGTGACGGATGAAGACTCCGTCGCCGGGATGTTCGAGGCAGCCGCGGACCAGTTCGGCTCGGTCAACGGCATCGTCAACAACGCCGCCACCATCGTGGTCAAGAAAGCCGCCGACATCACCGCCGAGGAGTGGCACCGGGTCATGAGCGTTAACGCGACCGGTGTATTCTACGGTTGCAAGCACGCCATAAGGCGGTTTCAAAGTCAGGGGACCGGCGGCGCCATAGTGAACATCGGCTCGATCTCAGCGGTCGTCGGACTTCCGGAGCAGGCCGTGTACTGTGCCTCGAAAGGAGCGGTCTTCCAACTCTCGCGCCAGATAGCCATCGACTACGCAGCCGAGAATATCCGGTGCAATACCATAGGACCGGGCTCCGTGGATGGAGACTTCCTGCGCGTCTACATAGAGAGTCAGGA
>JBGTDE010000083.1:0-13609 GCA_041748475.1 Rubrobacteraceae bacterium
TGACCTCCTCCGTGTCAGGAAGGCGCTCTCCCCCTGAGCTAATCGCCCGTATCAAGCCGTAAGAGGCGGCACCCGGAATCGAACCGGGGTACAGGGTTTTGCAGACCCTTGCCTAACCACTCGGCCATGCCGCCGTGGACTTGCAGTGACCTTGCGGTCAGAGCGGAAGACGGGATTCGAACCCGCGACCCTCACCATGGCAAGGTGATGCTCTACCAGCTGAGCTACTTCCGCAACGTTCTCGTGCCACGATAATTTAGCACGAGCTATACCGCGTTACAAGCGTCCGTTGAACCATCGCTTGCGCGAGAAGACCAGGTAGCGCATCAGGAAGAAGCTCATCGTGGAGGCTACGACGATGGAGATAACCTTCGCCACGTTGCCGACGAGATAAGCCGGTATATCCGTGTCGGTGAGCAAAGGCCGGATCAGGGCAAAGAAGATCCCATTGCTGACTGTGATATTCGCGATGGCCTGAACAATGAACAACGTAGTTTGACGCGGCCCAGGATTGGACCGGCCCCGGAACGTCCACATGGTATTCCAGAGATAGCTGTTGGCGTTTGCCAGGACCAACGCGATCCCGTTGAACAGAAACAGCAGTCCGGGTTCCCGCGTCGGCTGCAACCAAAGAAACATGTTGAGAACCCCTATATCCACCGCCGCGTTCGACAGGCCAACCATGGAGAACTTGGAGAACCGGATGCCGCCCTTCTTGAGCTTCTCGCGCTTGTTCATCGAGACGCTAGAGCCTTCTCGTAGTATCCACGCAGCGTGCTTGTCGCCTGATCCCAGCCCCGATTCAACGCGGTGGCGCGAGCCTCAGCGCCGAGTCTCCCTCTGAGTTCTGCATCTCCGCAAACCAGGCGAACGACATTGGTCATCGAATCCAGGTCTCCCACTTCGTACATCAGTCCGTTTGAGTCGTCCTCCACGATCTCGCCAGTCGCGCCTGCCCGAGCTGCGATAACGGGCAGCCCGGAAGAGAGCGCTTCGAGCATCGACAGGCCGAGCGTCTCGGTGATGGACGGGAAGACCAGAGCGTCCGCCGAAGCGTAGGCGTAGGCTAGTTCTTCGCCGCGGCGGGTTCCTAGAAAGACAGTAGGCGTGTCGAAGAATATTTCTTCGAGATGCCGCCTTGCCGGGCCGTCTCCCACAAAGGCCAACCGAGCGTTCGGCAACGCATCCAGTACAGCCCTCAAGCTGTTGATGTTCTTTTCGTATCCAAGCCGACCGACGTAGAGTAAGAGCGGGTTCTCCGAGTGTCCGTCCGAGAGCTTGGCCCGCCATTCCTCGGAATATTTGTCCGGGTGAAAGCGTTCCGTATCCACGCCTTGCGGCCAGACGTGAAGGTTTTTTATACCCTCGGATTCGAGATACCGACGGGTCACCTCAGAGGTGCAGAGGTTGACATCGGCGTGACCGTGAATGCGACGAGTGTACCAGCGCCCTGCGCCGTCCAGGGGGCCGAGGCCGTAGAAGCGAGCATAGACAGTTACGTTGGTATGATAAGAAGCCACCAGCGGCACGCCGAGCTTGCGAGAGTACCGCGAAGCTCCCGCCCCGAGAACGAACGGGTTTACGGAGTGGATCAGGTCGGGCTTGAACTTCCGTAGGGCTCGACCAACACCGGGGTTGATGGGTGCCATCTTGATCTGGGGATACGGAGGAAAAGGTATGCTGGCTACCCGGTGGATCGGAACATCGTGATAGTAGCCTGGACCCTCACCATATTTCGGGGCGATGACGAGAAGTTCGTCACCTAGATTTAGCAGCTCGTCAATGGTGCTGCGAAGCCGCGTAACCACGCCATCCAACGCCGGGACGAAGGTCTCGGTGAAGATCGCAACTTTCATGCGATGTGGACTACCGGGCATCCCCGGACAAGGCCCGCCTTGCAGCGAGCTCCATCCAGACGTATCCCGTTGCGTGCTTCATCGAGGGCAGGTTCTCCTGTGTCCGGTACATTCGAGGATTGGGTCGTACCCGTTCCTAGAAGTTCGACACAATGGCCTGGGTAAACTCCTTCGTACCCGCCGATCCGCCAAGGTCTTTGGTGCGGGTCTCGGGGCTCTTGAGAGCTTCTTCGATACCGGCCTGCATCTTCTCCGCCTCTTCGAGATGGCCGAGGTGTATCAGCATCTCTTTGGCCGAGAGCAGCGTGGCGAGCGGGTTGGCGCGGTTCTGACCGGCATACTTCGGAGCCGAACCGTGAACGGGCTCGAAGACCGCGATCTCCTCTCCCACGTTCGCTCCTGGAGCTACACCCAGGCCACCCGTCAAACCAGCGCAGAGGTCCGAGAGGATGTCACCGTAAAGGTTTGGACAGACCAGCACGTCGTAAAGGTTGGGCTTCGTAACGAGTTGCATCGCCATGTTGTCCACGATGCGGTCGTCGATCTCCTCGAAGTCATTCTCGAAGTCTTTCGAGACCTCGTAGAAGACGTCCCGGAACAGACCGTCCGTAAACTTCATGATGTTCGCCTTATGGATCACCGTGATGTGTTTGCGGCCCTGTTCCTTAGAACGCTCGAACGCCATGCGACAGATACGTTCGGTGCCTTCGCGGGTGATGATCTTGATGGACTCAGCGGCATCCTTGCCGACCATGTGCTCGACGCCCGCGTACAGGTCCTCCGTATTCTCGCGGTAGATGATGAGGTCTATGTCCTTGTGAGGGGTCTCGATCCCTGGCAAGCTCAACGATGGGCGGATGTTGCCGTAGAGATCCAGCTCCTTCCTCAGCGCGACGTTTACGGAACGGAATCCCGTCCCTACTGGAGTTGTCAGCGGCCCCTTGATAGCTACCTTGTTGCGCCGGATAGATTCGAGCACGGATTCCGGTAGAGGCGTGCCTTCGCTCTCCATTACCGTCTCGCCCGCCTCGGCGATCTCCCACTCGATACCAACGTCCAACGCCCCGATAACCTCTTTGACCGAATCCGTCAGATCCGGACCAATCCCATCACCGGGGATCAAAGTAACTGTCTGCGCCATGTGAGCACTCCCTTCGTCGTAAAACCTCGCCTAGTATAGCCGCGAGTACGTCGCATGGCTCGCGCAGAACTGGAAGTGATGAACTTGCGGAAGGGTCTACTCTATATTCGTTCCCTTTTTCGTATTCCCATACTTATTGAAGGAATCCTATTTAATTGCGGAGCTGGTTTGAAACTAGTTGCCCAGGAGAGAGCCGAGTCCCTTGACCGGGCTGTTGTTCTGGGCGGCTTCGGTGGGTTGTTGTTTCGCACCTTCTGAGGATTGGATCAGAACCCACCCGGCACCCTGGAAGGAGATCTGGAAAGACTCGCCACTCCCGCGTCCGATGAGTGTCTTGAACGAGACATCTGCCTTGACGTTGGTCCTAACTCCCCCACTCCAGGCCACCGCGCAGTCCGGGTCGGCGTAGGTAGGTGTGCTCGTATCGAGCAGAACCGGGTCCCCGTCGGATGTCACGGCGACCTTGCCGCTCCCTTGTAGAACAACGTTGAACATGCCGCCCGCCATCCGTCCCGCGCCCTCGACTCGCTGGATGTCCCAATCTATGCCGGGCTCAAAAGCCAGTATGTTCTGGCCGTTCACCGTCATGCGCTCGTTGTCGAGATCTATGAGCATGATCTTGCGCTTGTCTTGGGCCAGGAAGAGATCCCCCCTGCCGTTAGCCGTCATCATCTGCACACCCTCGCCGGTGAGAGCTTTCTTGACGAAACGCCCGAGACCACCGCTCTTGTGCTCGAATTTTACGTCACCCTGGTAAGCGACCATCGAGCCGAGCAACGCCTGTACCTTGTCGCCTTCCAAACGCACCTTCAGCATAGAGGAGTTTTGCAGCGTGAACCGCCCCTGCGGCGTCACCTCCTTGAACTGCTCCAAATTCGTCTCCGTCATATTCTTACCTCCCTTTCACTTACTGTCCCCCGAGCATCGCCAATCCGGCAACTCTCCCCACTATATCCACGCCCAGCGTTCCAACGCATCCCCCATTTGAGGTATTTTTGACGCGGAGATTAGAAGTTATTCGGAGCACGGTAGACGCTGTTTGCACACCCCAATCGACGAAGCACGCCCAAACGGCCCACGATTTTGTTATTAGCTAACGCTACTGACTGAAGGCTGCGGCGATCAGAATGCCTATCACGACGGCTATCAGCAAGCCGATAGTGCCCGCCACCACCACCGGGATCAAGACTACCGCTACCGCTCTTCCAGTCGTCGTCGAATGCATCTCACGGATGCCCAGAACAGCTAGCACTATGCTGTACACGCCTACCGCCAAGCTGATCAATATACCCAAAATCGGCACTCCAGAGAGCCATGAGAAGAGCTGCGTCGCCGAGATATACGCTCCTACCCTGAAGGTGGCCTCGAAACCTGCATTGGACGGCTTGACAAGCAAGAAGACCAACAGGTGAAAGATAGCCGCACCAACGAAAAGACCGATGGCGGTAAAGATCGGTGTCAAGATAATGGTAAACACCAGCGCACCCAGGACGGTCCCGATACCCTGGTTACTAAAAGTCAGTCCAACCAGCGCGTTGACGATACCCGCAAGCACCCCGGCGATGACGGAGCAAATCAGAGCGAAGACCAATGGCGGTACGAAACCGCCTTGGCGAGGCAGCTCCCGGAAGAAACCAACGGGATTCAGCACAACTCCTTGCACCGTGCGGATAAAACTCTGTACGGGATCCCCGAGGTCGAAACCACCGTTCCTGGAACCACCGGACATTCCTGATCCCGGATCGCCCATCTCGCCGCTCGAATTACCTGGATCCGGCTCTCTGCGAGGCTCGTTGCCGGTACTGAAATCCATGCGGTCTCCCTTCGCATAAGTGTCCGCGTCTAGACCAATGTATCCTTTTGTGCAGATTGGCGCAACTGGGTCAGACTTTCTAGCTCATTCGACTCGAAGCCAAATTAAGCGTTCCATCTCGATCCGTGCCACGTATTGTAGAATGATCCCCGGGATACGTTCGCGTGGTAACGGGGGTTAATTATGTCGTCGACGATAGAGACTCTCGAACGAGAACTGGGCGAGGCGCAACTCGACCGCGAGGATAAGCAACGCGCTGTGGTTCGAGCCAAAAACGCCCACGAAGCTGTCTGCGCAGCGCGGGACGAGGAGTGGTCCGATAGCTCCGCCATTGACCCGGAGGTGGAACGACTAACGGCCCTCGTCTACCAGAGACGCCGTGAGCTATACGAGGCCATCGACGCTCTGAAGGCCGCTGAAGGCAAGGAACGCCGCATAAAGAGCCGCCTGATGTACGTGCTGCCCGCCGAGCGGCGGCGTTATCTCTCCGGTACGGTGGACAACGAGTTCGAGGCTTTTTTGAGGTCTCTGCGGGAGGCTTACCAGAAGGACATTCCGTCCGTTGAGATCCGGGTCGTGGTCGAGCGTCCGGGGCAGTTGGATCTCCGGGGCGACGCAACCTGGCGAGCACTCGAACGCCTCTACGCCGGAACAGTGCGCCGCTGGGTCGAAGTTCGGAACGACTCGGATACACTCGCGCTTGCGGATCTCACGGCACATATCTCCTATTTCGCTGGTGGGCACGTTCCGAGGGTATTTGTGGGAGACGAGGAGGTTCGAGCGGGCGTCACCCCAGTGGAAGTCCCTGGCGAACGTTCCCTGAAAGGTTTCGAGGGCGATGAGGGCGAGCTGGCGTTAGCACGGATCACGGTTCGGCGGTATCTCGACGAGAGCGCGGTCGGGCGTCTGTGCAAGAAGACCCCGGCGCTCGTGCAGATCTCCGGCATCGCACGTCTATACCAAACCATGAGCCTGACGGGAGATGAGATCCGGTGGCGACTCGAACAACTCGTCTCACTTCGCCTGGAAGTCCTTGAAGCCGTCTACGGACTAACCGGAGACCGTCGCCGCTTCTCATTCTACGAGATCGCACGCGCCGCCCGACTCCTGGACGGCCACTTCCCCGACTCCGGCATCGCCGCCGAAGCCCTGGTCGACGCCGTAAAACGAGCCCTCGAAACCGGTGTCCCCCTTGTAGATATCGCATACCTCAGCGTAACAACCAACGAGAACTTCTGACGGAAAAGCTGGTCGGCCAATTAGCATCTCAGCTCGTCAGCTAGTGCGTATTCGACGGCCCAACCGAGAGAAGCACGAGTTAGTAAGCTTCAGTTTTTGCCGACCGGCTTACGGAGCATCCGATAGGTCGTGTTCGGGAACAGAGAGGTTATAGGGACGGGCTGGTTTTTCGGCTAAGATCCGTACTTTGTAGACAAAATCCGGTACGAACTCGCCGCGGCGAACCGTCAGGATCTCGACGGGCTGGCCCGTGGCTTTCAAGGCGGCTCTTCCTCCCACTTCGTAACGCGCCGGACGCGACCGGTCTACCACCGCCGTCTCCTCTCAACTCAGTATAATGGGCTATTCTGACACAATCGGAGGCTCGACGGGAGGAACTAAGATGACCGAATGCCACGATCTCATAGTGGTCGGCGCGGGACCTGCGGGCGCCTCGACCGCCTACCATGCCACCCGCTCAGGCCTCTCCGTTCTGCTCCTCGACCGCCAGAAGTTTCCCCGCGACAAACCGTGCGGCGACGGTTTGATGCCCCACGCCGCAGAGGAAGTCACCCTAATGGGCCTCGGAGACTGGCTCGATCAACCTCACCACGGCGTCTTTACGGACTTCTCTTTTCACACCCAGACCGCCTTCCTACGAGACACAGTTCCACCTTCTCTGCACGGCCCCCGAGGCTACGTCGCTCGCCGCGAAGAGACCGACACCAAGTTCCTCGAACAGGCGCGCTCCGCCGGAGCCGAGTTCCTGAGCGAGACGCGGGCAACAAAACTACTCCGCTCTCCGGCGGGCCGTGTCACCGGTGTTGTATCTGAGATGGATGGCGAGGAGGAGCAACATGAAGCTCCTCTGGTGGTGGTGGCGGACGGGGTCGGTGGTTTCGCGGGGGAGGGTATGAAGGTGCGTCAGAACGCCGTTGCTCGGCGTGGGTATTTTAGAAATGTTGGGGGCTCTGACAAGCGGGATCTCCATATCTTCATAACGGCGGATATGAATGAGCACGGCGCGGGTTACGGGTGGGTCTTCCATTTCGGGGATGGCACGGCCAACGTTGGAGCCGGGGTCTCGACGCGGGCTCTAGCCCGCACGGGACGCAATCTCAAGGATTACTACGATCGGTTCTTGGAGGAGCCCGTGTTGGCGGAGTGGTTGGAAGGAGCCGAGTCCGAGGGACCGGCGAAGAGTTGGTCGCTCAAGATGGGGATGTGGGGTGCCAAGCGTCACGCGCAGGGGGTTATCATGGCCGGAGACGCGGGCAGTATGATTCACCCGATCAGCGGCGAAGGCGTAGGTTACGCTCTTGAATCCGGCAGGCTGGCTGCCGCCTGGTCACATCAGGCTCACGCACGGAGGGATTTCTCAGCCTCGATACTCGCCGGATACGAGCGGCAACTGCGCCGCCAGAGGGCGCGGGAGCACGTCTCCGGTCACGCCGTCGTAAGCCTCGTGCCGCGACTGTCGATCATGGAGCCGGTCTTCAAGGCCGCCGAGAGGGACCCCGCCGCCCGCCGCGCCATAGTCGAATCCTTCACGGGCGACGCTCCCATCTACGATCTCTTGAAGCATCCTAAAACACTGGCGACGGCAGCGGGACAGATCGCCCGGAGCACACTTCAGCCTTATCTCGAACGCGCTACCAACGGAGGATTTCGTGGCTAAAAGCACTCTGAAGCTCGGTGACATTACCGTACACGTACTCAATGACGGAATTTTCATCACTGATGCGGGCAATCTGTTTGGTGGTTCCAAGAAGGCCAGGATAAAAGGCGCGATGCGGCCTGTCTTGATCGAGAGCGGTGAGGATCTCGTCCTGCTGGACGCTGGTTTCGGTCCCGAACTGCCCGAGAGCCTCCAAGGTCGCTACGAACTCAAGCGCGAAGAGACACTCGTGGATCGCCTCGAAGAAGCCGGTCACTCACCCGAGGACGTAACGTACGTCGTGCTTTCGCATCTCGACCCCGACCACGTAGGTTGGGCACTTCGTCCCCAGAGTTTCCCAAACGCCAAAGTTCTTGCGCAAAAGGCTGCCGTCGAGGAAGCGAAAGGTCTCCCGGAGGAGAGTTCGAGGCGCGAGATCGCACCTATCTTCGAGAAGGGTGTGGAGGAGGGCTGGTGCGAGTTGATGGAGGGCGATTCGGAGGTTGTAGAGGGAGTGCGGGCCGAGGTGAGGAGCGGTCACGCGGAGGGACACCAGATCTTCTGGATCGGTACCGGCGACGACCTCGCCCTCTTCACCGCAGATCTCGCCCCCGCGAAAATCTGGCTGGACCCGGATCTCATAGCGGGAGTCGACACAGACCCGAAAGCGGCCCGCAAAAACCGCATCGAAGTCCTTACCGAAGCCGCCGAGCTTGGAGCACCCGTGATCCTGTACCACGAGCCGAAGGACTTTCTCGTCCGGGTCGAACAAAAAGACGAGAGCTTCGAGGCCGTTCCATTAGGGGACTAGCGCTATTTGGTCTTGCGACGGTCGCGCCATTTCTTCCACAGTATGGGAGCTACCATCATCAGCACCCGTCTTATAATCCTGCCCATTTTTCTCCGCCTTTCGTAGCTTGTGACTTTATTATACGAGCATACCCTGTAAGGGTTTCGGGAAACTCCCTAGCCTTCGTGCCACGTAGTTAGTTCGGCGGCTGGAGCGCGTCGGCGCGGGCGTAGTCCCATATCCGGGTATCCGAGGTAGAGGTAGGCAACGATTGCGTCGCCTTTGGAGAGATCGAAGAACTTCCGCAGATGGTCGTGGTAGGCTACGGGACCGGTGCGCCAGATAGAGGCCAGGCCGAGATCGTGGGCCGTCAGTTGCATGTTCTGGACGGCGGCGGCGCAGGCGGCGTAGTTTTCGAGAGTCTCGATCTCATCTCGCCCCGCTAGGGAGATTACGGAAATTATTACGGGTGCGCGAAAGGCTTTCTTACGCTCTCGCGAGATCCTGCCAGATGCCATTTCCTCGTCTTCACCCTCTTCCTCGGCTTGGATCGAGGCGAGTTCGGCGCGGGCCTTCGCGAACTCACCCCGTCCTTTTCCCGAGAAGACGTGGAACCGCCAGGGCTCCGTAATCTTGTGGTTTGGAGCGTGGATGCCGCTCTCCAGAACCCGCTCTACAAGTTCGCGCTGTACCGGATCCGGCTTCACCCGGTTGATGCTCTGGCGGGTTGCTATGGCCTTGCTAGTCTCCAAAGAATCTCCCTGCTACGTCGCGACGGACGTGGTGTATTTTATCCGGGAGTGTAGCGGCAGGGAGATAGAAGTTGCACTATCATTGGGACAGTTCCAGGGGACGAGGCGAACGAAAGGTTTCTCGCGTCTCTTTGGTAAGAATCGTATAGAGCGATGGATAAGGAGATCAAGGGATGTCGAAGACCGTCACCGTCACTGGCGCCGCTGGCGCAATCGGATACGCCACACTTTTCCGGGTCGCGTCGGGGCAGTTGCTCGGGCCGGACGAGAAGATAAAGCTGAAACTGCTGGAGATCGAACCAGCCCTAAAAGCCGCTGAAGGTACCGCGATGGAACTGAACGACTGCGCCTTCCCGCTACTCGAATCTATAGACATCACCGCTGACGCGAACGAAGCCTTCGACGGCTGCAACGTAGGACTCCTGATCGGTGCCCGCCCCCGCCAGAAGGGGATGGAGCGAGCGGATCTGCTGGAGGCCAATGGTGCGATCTTCAAACCTCAGGGCGAGGCTATAAACGCCGGAGCGTCCGACGATATCCGCATTCTCGTAGTTGGCAACCCGGCCAATACTAACGCCCTGATCGCCATGAGCAACGCCCCCGACGTACCCAACGAACGCTTCACGGCCATGACGCGCCTCGACGAGAACCGGGCGGTCTCCATGCTCGCCGAGAAGCTCTCCGTGGGAGTAGATGAGATCCAAGACCTTGTGATCTGGGGCAACCACTCACCATCCATGTTCCCGGACCTCTTTAACGCTACGGTAAACGGCGAACAGGCCGTGAAGCAAGTCGACATGGATTGGTACGAAAACGAATACATGCCGAAAGTCGGTAAGCGTGGAGCCGCCATCATCGAAGCTCGCGGAGCATCTTCCGCCGCCTCCGCCGCAAACGCCGCCATAGACCACATCCATGACTGGACCCTAGGCTCCGACGGCCTACGCTCGATGGCCGTACCATCCGGTGGTCAGTACGGTGTGGAAGAAGGGCTTATATCCTCGTTTCCGGTGCGGTTGTCCGGTGGCGAATATGAGATAGTCGAAGGACTCGAAATCGGGGAATTCGCACAGTCCAAGATCGACCTGACCATCAACGAACTCAAAGAAGAACGTGACGCGGTGAAGAAGCTAGATCTGATCGGCTAGCCGCCAAGGTCGGATCAAAAAGAAGAGCCTCCGCCATTTGAAAGCGGGGGCTCTTCTAATTCTTCGTGGTAGAGAGGTTAGCGCTTGACCCTAAACTTCCACGCTTTGCTGATGGTATTGCCTGACGGGTCGGTGGCAGTAACCCGGACGGTGTGGCGGCGGTAGGAGAGCTTGCCACTCCTGTAGGTTAGCTTGTCGGTGCTCTGGTTGTAGGAGAATTTGCCTTTGCCGCGACCATCCACGAAGAGTTTTATGTTCGCCTTGCTCAGGTTGGAGCCGGAATCGCGAACCACGGACTTTATGGTTGGAGTGCGGTCGCGGGTGGAAGAACCCGGCCTGGGCCTCATCGAGGTGACGGTGGGGCTGGTGGTATCTAGTTTCGGAGCCGGGGCCGGACTTGGAACCGGAGTTAGCGAGGCCGTCATACCGTTCAGCGAAGCAGCGGCGTTGAGACGAGCACCAGTGACGGTCTTGTTCTGAAGACTGCTCTTGTCCTCCGCGTACTGGAGGAGCAAGGATTTGATCTTGCCGTCATCCCGCGTTGCGTCCTCGCTCTTGAGCAGCGCCGCAACACCCGTAACGTGCGGTGTAGCCATCGAAGTGCCGCTGTAGCGACCGTAAGTATTGCCCGGTAGCGTGCTCAAGATGCCCACGCCGGGGGCTCCGAGGTCCACGGATGTCGCCCCAAAGTTGGAGAAGCCCGCCAGACGGTCGTCGTCGTCGGTGGCCGCCACGGAAATGATGTTCGGCAGGTCGTATGAAGCCGGGTATGACGGCGTACCGTCGTTGTTATCTCCGATGCCGTCCGCGCCGCCATTGCCCGCCGCCGCGACGAAGAGGTGTCCCTTGCTATCCGCGTTGGCTATGGCGTCGCGCAGGGACTGGGATGAGCCACCCCCGCCCCAGGAGTTGTTGGAGATCTTCGAGCCGTTGTTGACGGCGTAGTTAATCGCCTCGACCGCGTCGGAGGTGAAACCGCCGTTCGGGCCGAGGAACTTGAGCGACATGATCTGGGCGTCCCAATTCACGCCGGTTATGCCGCCGCCGTTGTTTCCCTCCGCCGCGATGGTTCCGGCGACGTGAGTGCCGTGCTCGTCGCCGTCTCCCGTCACGATGTCCGGATCGTAGACGCTAGAATCGTTGTTGGCGAAGTCGTAGCCATTCCGGTCGTCGACGTAGCCGTTGTTATCGTCGTCGCGGTTGTTGCCGGGGATCTCATCGGTGTTTACCCACAGGTTGTCGTTCAGGTCCGGGTGACTTATATCCACGCCCTCGTCGATCACCGCCACTATGGTACCGGCGTTGCCCTTGGTGACGTTCCACGCCTCCGGCGCGTCGATGTCGGCGTCTGAGGTGCCGGAGGTCTGGCCTGTATTGTTGAGGCCGTAGAGCCTGTTGTAGTCCGTGTCGTTGGGCGTCGCGCTCGGCTCAAGGACGAAGTCCGGCTCGGCGTACTCGACTTCGGGGTTGTTCTCGTAGACTCCGATGCCCTCTTGCACGCTGAGGTCTCTCGGGAGATCCACGACGTTTACGTCGCTCTTCGGGAGGTTCTCCTCCGTGGTGGCGTCGTTCTCGCGGTTGATGTTCCGCAGATCAGCCTGCGAAGCGTCGTCTTCCAACTTGACGATCAACTTGCCCCGATCAAACTCCTGGTCGGAATCCGCTGGAAAACTCGGCTCGTCCACCGAAGAAGGCGCCTGCCGCTCGGGAACTCCCTTCGCAACCTGCACCCCACTTTGAACAACAATCAGAACGACGGTTATTGCTGCCACGAACCCGACAAACAATGAGACTAGTCTGGACTTGCTAGATGCTGAATAATTCACAGTACCGCTTTCTAAAGCTTGCTTGCCTATTTACTAGTTATCGACCGGTGGCAAAATAGCTTTAGGCGAAACGGTGAATAGGGTCACAAGCTCAAGGTTGGTACTGCCCGAAGACTCCTCGTAGGGTATCCGAAACTTCGCCGAGGGTACCGAGGTTGGCGAGGGCTTCGTTCATTGGGTAGAGCAGGTTTTCTCCGTTCTCGGCGGCGGACTTGAGGTCCGCTAGCGCCTTCTCCACGGAGGCGGAGTCCCGGCTCTCTTTTAGTTCTTGGAGGCGTTCGGTCTGGCGGTCGCGGATGGTCTCGTCGACGGAGTGCAGGTCCATCTGCGGGTCGTCTTCGGAGGCGTAGCGGTTCACACCGACTATGACGCGCTCGTCTTTCTCGATCTCACGCTGGTAGCGATATGCGGACTCTTCGATCTCAGCCTGCATGAACCGCTCTTCGATTGCTTTTACCGATCCCCCAAGTTCGTCTATGCGCCGAATATACTCCCAAGCCTCCTCCTCGACCGCATCGGTGAGCGACTCAACGTAGTACGAACCGGCGAGCGGGTCGGCGGTCTCGGTAAGACCGCCTTCGCTAGCGAGGATCTGCTGGGTCCGCAACGCTATGCGAGCACTCCGCTCCGTCGGCAGCGCAAGGGCCTCATCGAAGGCGTTGGTGTGAAGACTTTGTGTTCCTCCCATTACGGCGGAGATGGCCTGAACCGTGGTCCGCACGATGTTATTTTCGGCTTGCTGCGCTGTCAGGGAAGAACCGGCGGTCTGCGTGTGGAAGCGGAGTTTGAGGCTTTTTTCGTCCGTGGCGCCGAACCTATCGCGCATGATACCGGCCCACATACGACGGGCCGCCCGGTACTTGGCTATTTCCTGGAAGAGATCGTTGTGCGCGTTGAAGAAGAACGAGAGTCGGGGCGCGAACTCGTCGACATCCAGGCCCGCCGCCACCGCCGCCTCGACATACGCGATGGCATTGGCGAGCGTGAACGCTAACTCCTGCACCGCCGTGCTACCGGCCTCCCGGATGTGGTAGCCGGAAATAGAGATAGTGTTCCACCGTGGCAACTCCTTCGCGCAATACGCGAACATGTCCGTCGTAACTCTCATAGAAGGCTTGGGCGGATAAATATACGTCCCACGAGCAAGATACTCCTTGAGAATGTCGTTTTGGGTGGTTCCGGTGACGGCATCTCCTTCCACACCCTGCTCCTCGGCGACGAGTGCGTATAAGAGCAAAAGTGTTGATGCTGTGGAGTTGATGGTCATAGAGGTGGAGACTTCTCCGAGCGGTATGCCATCGAGAAGCTCGCGCATGTCCAGCAGCGAGTCGATAGCGACACCGACCTTGCCTACCTCGCCAAGAGAGAGTTCGTGGTCAGAGTCCCGGCCCATCTGGGTTGGAAGGTC
>JBGTDE010000084.1:0-2240 GCA_041748475.1 Rubrobacteraceae bacterium
GCATATCCATCAGCCATCATGATCGCCGCGCACTCGTGGCGGGAAGAGTAGAACTCCGCGCCAGCCTCGCGCAGCGCGTTCACCACGGCGAAGTTGCCGCTGCCGACGAGCCCGAAAAAGACCTCGACACCGCACGCGTTCAGCGTTTTCCCGATAGCCTCGGAGACCTTCATCGCTCTTTCCCTCCCTTTCGGCGTAACGAATCGTAGACTAGGGCAGTTCAGACGTTCGCGCAACGAGGCCTCTACATGGACGCCGAACCGCGCGGATGTATAGTAGTTGGCGGTGCCCGTAGCGGAGGTAGTTTTGAGCGTACGCGGATCGGCGTTTAGAGAACAGGAATCGGCTTGAGCGCAATTACGCAGGCCTGGCGTGCCATCTCGTGGCGCGAGGGCTTGAGAAGCGGTCTGCGGACTACGTGGGAATTGGGGATGATCGTCTTTCCGGTCACGGTAGCGGTCTCCGTGGTGCGGTACACGCCGCTCTATGATGGGCTAGTCTCGGGCATCTCGCCGCTTATGGCTTTGATCGGGCTTCCCGGCGAAGCAGCGGTCCCCATCATCCTGGGAAACCTGTTGAACCTATATGCGGCTATCGGCGCGATCCTGTCGATGGATCTCGCGGTGAAGGAAGTTTTCATACTGGCGCTGATGCTGGGGTTCTCGCACGGCCTTCCGCTGGAGGCGGCGGTGTGCCGGAGGGTCGGGGTGAGCGTGTCCCTCGTGATCTTTTTCCGCATAACCGTCGCCTTGGCCGCCGCCGCGATAGTCAACCTGACCTGGAGCGGTGGAAGCGAGAAAGCCAGCTATGGCCTAGTAGCGGCTTCTCCTGAGTCTCCGTCGGGAGCTTTGGAGATTGTTACGTCGGCGCTCGTCACGGCAACAGTGGGTGTTTTTCAGCTCGCGCTTATCGTTGTACCGGTGATGCTGTTTATACAGGTGTTGAAAGATATCGGCGCATTGGATGGTTTCGCCCGGTTGGTACGTCCGTTGATGCGGCCTCTTGGGATTGCGCCACGGGGCGCGGTGACTATGGCCGGGGGTCTTATATTTGGGCTCGCGTTTGGGGCGGGGGTGATTATCGAGCAAGTCCGCGAGCAGAAATTCGAGAAGCGAGAGCTGACGATTATGATACTTTTTCTGTGCGCCTGTCACGCCATTGTCGAGGACACCTTGATCTTTATTCCCCTGGGAATTCCAGTGGCTTATTTGCTCTTGATCCGGCTCTCCACCGCCATCCTACTCACCCTCCTGATAGCCCGTCTGTGGCGGGAGGCGTGAGCGTTTAGGCGCTGTCCTGCTCCCGGGCGCGTTGGATGTATTTTTCGGCGGCTTCGGGGTTGTTGTAGCTCAGGACTCCGCCGGTCATGGGGTTGTTTATCTCGTAGTGTCCACCAGCTTTGGAGTCCACGATGACCGGGTAGTAGCGGTCACCGACGCGCTTGATCGCGTACTCAGTATCTCGGGTCTTATCGCTCAATGCTGGCTCCGATCTCGTTTGCACTCTGACTATACGACGATATCCAGCCTCGGTTTGCATCACGCTCGAAGCTGATAGTGTCACTTATGGTCACTGAACGCTCCGAACTATAGCCGGTCGCCTACGGCGGCGCGGACGAGAGAGGAGAACACGCATGATAACGGTAACCGAACAGGCCAAGGATCTCTTCCTGGATGTCGAACACCCAGCGGGAACTGTCCTCCGACTAGACCCGATGGTCGACGAATCGACCGGAGAGACTCAAGTCGGCATCGCAGCCGGAGAACCCAAAGAAGACGACCAGATTAATAGAGCGTGACGGTGAGAAGCTACTCCACATAGCCGCCCCCGTCAGCGAAGCCCTGAGCGGCAGCAAGCTAGACCTCGTCGAGACCCCGGAAGGTCCGGCTATTGGTCTCCAAACCCCAGACCCCGGCATTTTCACAGACGATTCGTAGAGAGCACCCGATACAGATACGGGAGGCTTCGCCATCCCGGCGAAGCCTCTTTTCTTTCCCGAAGACGCGGTACAAGGTAGAGTTTCGAACATGAACTCGGGCATGGGACACGTGGTAATAGTGGGTGGACCCGAAGCCGAGGACGAACTTCTAGCCCTGGCGCTCGACGAAGGCGAAGCCATCCCACTATTCGATTCAGTCGAAGAAGCCGACGAATTCCTCGCCTCCCTGGGAGACTTCGCCGACGACTGGCGAGCCAAGGAAGTCCCCGCACCTGAGCTTCTCGCACTCCTCGAATACCAG
>JBGTDE010000085.1:0-2275 GCA_041748475.1 Rubrobacteraceae bacterium
CAACACACTCCAAACGGCACCGCGTACCTCAAGTCGCCCGGTGTGGTGATGCTCTCCAAGCCGCAGGTGAACATAGCGGGCCTCGAAGGTTTTCTAGAAGGCTTTGATCCCGAGCTTCGTTTCCCCGAGTACGTCGACGACCCGACCAAACTCCCGGACTCCTCGCAGCTCTGCAAGACTGCAGGACAACTCTGCTACGCGAGTTTCGGACCTCGGCGCACCACCAACGACAATGCCGCCGGGTATTTCGAGCGGTTAACTTCCGCTGGTCATGGCTCGGTGCTCGAACATTCCAACTTCAGCTTTCTGCTCTACGGTATCAGCCGCAGCGTCACGCACGAGCTCGTCCGACACAGGGCGGGCGCTGGGTTTTCACAGATTTCTCAGCGCTACGTTAGTGGATCGGTGTTGCGGTTCGTGGAGCGTCCCGAGTATGGGGAAGAGGCAGAGCTTCATCGGTTGTTTGAAGAGCGGGCGGATCGAGCCGCCGCAGAATACGAGGCGATGGCCGGTCGGTTGCTGGAACATCAAGAGGGTGGAAATATGATGCTCTCGGCGGATTACAAGACCGACGCCCGCAAGAAAGTGCAGCAGACCGCTCGGAGCTTGCTGCCCAACGAGACCGAAGCGCCTATGGTTTTTACCGGGAATGTTCGGGCGTTGCGGCACATCATCGAGATGCGGGCCGACGCTCATGCGGAGAGTGAGATCCGGACTCTAGCCCTTCGTCTTTTCCTCTGCTTGCACGCCGCCGATCCCATCCTCTTCGGCGACTACGAGCTTGGAGAGCTACCCGACGGCACCAATTCCGTCAGCACCGAACACCGCAAGGCTTGAGATCGTCGCTTGGTGTTAACATGGGAACCATCAATAACTCGATATGGGAGGCGCGGACAGCATGGCTAAAACCTACGAAGATCTAGTAAGAGAAGCGAAGGACGTTACGGAGCAGACCGACGCTTCCTCGATACACGCTACCTTGAACTCCGGTGAAGAAGTCACCGTCGTCGACGTGCGTGAGCCCGCCGAGTGGGAAGAAGGGCACATCCCCGGCGCGACGAACATACCTCGTGGTCTTCTCGAATATCTGGCCGCCGACAAGCTCCCCGACAAGAACGCTCGCATCGTCGTGCACTGCGCTCTCGGGGGCCGAGGCTCTTTGGCCGCTCAGTCCCTGCAAGAGATGGGTTACGAGAACGTCGTAAACATGGACGGCGGCATGAAGGACTGGCGCGAGAACGGCTACGAAGTAGAGTAGTCCTTTTCCTTGGCGCTCCGCTCTCTAAAGCGGGAGCGGGCATCCTCCACGTTGTGAAAGTTGTGCTTGGACCATTCTCGCAGGGGGGACATCGCTTGCAAGAGTGACGAGCCGAGGTCCGTGAGCGCGTACTCGACCTTTGGTGGGACGGATGGATAGACCGTGCGATTGACGAGGCCGTTGCATTCGAGGCCGCGTAGGGTTTGGGTAAGCATCTTCTGGGAGACGCCTTTGATCTCCCGGTGAAGGCCATTGTAGCGGCGGTTGCCGTCAGCTAGCGCGTAGACCACCAGTATGGCCCACTTGTCCGCTACGAGATCCAAGACCCGCCGAGCACCGTCCTCTCGTGACATCTTCTCCCTATCAACATACGAACTCTCGCGCACCATGAGGTACGTATACCACTTTGAAGTACCTTCTTGTAACTGACCGTTAGCACCCGTACCCTGAAAGCACGACCCAAGAAGAGATCGGGGACCGAAAGTAATGAGCTCAGACCGCACGAACAATACGAACACCCGCTGGGCCTCGGGCGCGACACTCGCGGTGTTCGGACTGTTCGGATTCTTCGGCTTGTTTTGGGGCGTGTTCGCGGTCCTGCTGGCCGACTTGAGCGGTGCGTTGAACCTCTCACCGGGGCCGCTCGGGGCGGCTTTGTTCGCCGGTGCGGCGGCTTCTATAGTCTCGATGGCTTCGCTTGGTTGGATGGCGGATCGACTAGGACGCAGAGTTTTTATCCTGATTTCCCTGGGCGTGTTCGGGCTGGGTATATCCGGTCTGGCTTTCGCCGGAAGCTACGTCGCGCTGCTGGCGGTACTCGTGGTTCTATACGCGGCCTCCGGTTTATACGATGTCGGCATCAACGCCGCCGCTGTGGACTTTGAACGCGCCGCCGGACGCCGCCTGATGTCTTTCTTCCACTCGGCATTCAGCGCAGGTGGCGTATTCGGGGCTCTCTCTGCAGGTGCTTTGTTGCAGTCCGGCGTCGAGTATAGCTCCGTGTATCTGGTGGTACTG
>JBGTDE010000086.1:0-5619 GCA_041748475.1 Rubrobacteraceae bacterium
CCGCCTGCGCGAATGCGGCGGTGCCCGCACCGAGTGCGAGAGATATCGAGACCTTATCTAGTAACCCGATATCGAGTACCGCGAGGCAGAAGATGGACGCTAGTAATCCACACGCCCAGCCTAAAGCCGCCAGACGAGCGCGCCCGAGAGCGAAGAGCGCCTGACTGACGGTCTCACAGAGCAAGTAGAAAGCCGCCAGCGTAGCGAGGGCTATGAGCAAGCCTCGCTCCGCCTGAAGGTCGCGGAAAACGAGATCCATAACCCACTCACCGAGTAGACCCGCGCCGACGACCATTGCGAGACCGATGGCGGCTACAACACCGACGGCACGGAGGATAAAGCGGTCCAGCCCCGGCGCCCCGTGTGTGGCGAGGGCGTGGCTGGCGTTAGGCAAGAGGGCGGAGATGGCGGGGCTCATCACGTACTGTGGAGCACGCATGAGTATGAGCGCCGCGAAGAACGCCGCTGAGCTTCGCAGAGCGTTCGGACCACCGAGAAGACCCACTAGTATCGTGCCGCCGTTCATCATTAGTTGCCCGAACGCCACGCACAACAGTACCGGTCCGGTGAATCTAAAGGCTTCACCGGCAGAGAAAGGCTCGCCTGGACTCTCGGGGTGCGAGACGGCGGCGGGTCGGACGGCGAGAACACCGACAAGCGGCGCTAGTACGATGGCGGCGGCTGGCCCTGCTACGCCAAGACCCGCGAACAGCAGGATCGTGCCGAGCAACATCCGGCTGGTCGATTCGGCAACGTGCAAAGCACCGAGACGCGCAAACTGTCGGTGTCCGCTGAAAGTACCTCGACGGAAATACTCTGGGGCGTAGGTGGCGACAGCGGCGACAAAGCCTAGGGTGAGCATCCAATTCTTCCCGAAGAGCGCCTGATTGAGCAGCGGGCTCGCGGCGAGACCCACCACCAGGAACACGGCCAGCAACACCAACTGTACGCGACGGACGGAGGACAGAACAGGGGCGGTGTCCTCGCCACGGGCCTCGCGTTCAGCGACATAGCGCCCGAGAGTCTGCGACACCCCGATCCACAACACCTGCACCACCAAGAACGTGGCCGTCCAAAGCTGTGCGAGGCCACCGTAATCTCTCTCGCTCAGGAAGCGTTCCGGCAAGCCCAGGAAGACTACGGTCAGGAGGCCCGAAATCCCGAAAGCGCCCGCCACGTACAGGCTTCCAGCACCCGCACCCTGGCGACCCTTCAGAAAGTTCAAAGGCTCACGCCGCGCCCATCGTGCGAGCGCGGTGTCTGTTGTCTAGGCGTTTTTTCTCCGAAGCCACGTCGTGATTATGACCCGAAATACGCCGAACGGGTAGCGGAGACGCGGCGGCTTCTTGGTCTCGCCCGCCGAACGGCTCATCATCGAGATCGGGACTTGCGAGAAGCGGAGCTTGTTCTTGAGGGCTTCCAGAATGATCTCGTTGGCGTTGAAGCGGTCTTCGCGGAGGTCGAACTTGTGCAACTCGGAGACCCGGATGGCCCGAAAACCATTCGTGCAGTCGGAGACTTTCACGCCGGTGAGGATGGAGATCAGCTTGGAGAAAAAGACCACGCCAATGTGCCGAACACTCCCGGCTTCCTCGTAGAATCCCATAAAACGCGAGCCGAGCACGAAGTCCGCCTCGTCGTCGATGATGGGTTGTATGAGGCGGTCTATCTCCTCGGGCTTGTACTGTCCGTCGGCGTCGAGGTTAATGACGATCTTGCCCTTCTCCAGTTGCGCTATCTCGAAGCCGGTACGAAGAGCGTCGCCCTGTCCGCGGTTGATCGCGTGAGACGCCACCGGGACTCCCATCTGCAGAGCTACGGCCTCGGTGCGATCCGTGGAGCCATCGTTGACGACGACGGTTTTGACTTTGTGTCCCAGCACTTCATCCGGCACGCGCTCCAGGATATCCCCGATACCACCCTCCTCGTCGAAAGCGGGGACGATGATGACGATCTTGTCTTCTATAGACGAGGGCGCAGAGCTACGAGTCTCTGGGTCCAGGTGTCGTTGGGCGTACTCGCGCACCGCGAAGCCCGTGACGATCTCACCGCTCCGCAGATTAGCCTGGCGAACTTGTCCCAACAGGTACAGAAAGAGCGCGAACAAGATCAGGATAGCGAACGAGATCAGCGCGAAGGCTCGGCTTTCGAGCCCGAAGAGGGCTACAAAGATCTCGCCTACCTGCGGCACCAGCGAGACCAGGGCAACACCGGCGGCGATCAGCATGGTCAGAAGCAGGTCGAACCGGCTCCGACCTCCCCGACGATAGGCGACTACCCCGTAGATCGCGAACAATACTGCCACCGCAACACCCGCCAGGCGCACACTCTCAGCCGTCAAACCAATCTCCTCAAACTCATTCTTTCGCCTCTCGTAAACCTCTAATTACTATCGCTCGAACCAGATCCCACGATTGTACGGAAAACAGTGTTAAAGGTTCATTGCGCCACTGTAAACACTCGGTTTAATCCGCTGGGGTCATTCCGGTCGATGAGTATACAAGACCTGATAATCTATTGCGATGTTCCGAGGAACCTATAAATATGAGAAGAGAGGCGGTACGTCATGCTTGGAGACTTGATCCAGGCTCTACTAGCCGCCATTGTCGTGGGTGTGATCCCCGGCTATCCGTGGTCGCGAGTCCTTAGAGCGACCGACGATGTCGTCGAACAAATAGCCTACGCAGTCGGCCTCTCTATCCTCCTGGTCCCAGCGGTCGCCCTGGCGCAAGCCCGGCTCTTCTCCATCGGACTCTCCTTTACAGTAGCTATCGTCTCGGTCCTTTTGATCACTATCGGCGGCGTTGTAGCCTACGTGATGCTCGGCCCGGCGAAGGGACCAGCCGGACATCTGGCTCCAAGTCCCAAGCCCCTAGAGCTTCCGACGCTCGTGCCGCTGTTGGCCGCGTTGCTGCTCACGTTCGGAGCGGTGGCCCATTTGATCCTGGATCGGCTCGTGCTGCCGGTGATACTCGTCCTGATACTGGCCGCCGGTGCCGCCCGTCTTTTCGAGGGACGGCTCTTCGAGACCCGCGAACAGATACCGCTCGACGAGGATGACGATTCGGTGTCCGAGTCTGTCCCAAACCGGCTGGATCGGTTTTTTGGGAATGGATGGCTCAAGTATGGGTTGCTCGCAGCGGCGTTTGGACTGGTCGCGGTGCGCTCCTATTCGGGGCCGCTCCGGTATGATTGGCCGTATCTGAGAGGTGTGGATCAGTTCGAGCACGTCGTAATGACGGATATGACCATAGCCACCGGAAACACCGGCAGCTTCATGCTATATCCTCCGGGATTTCACTATCTTACGGCCCTGATCAAGCACTTCAGCGGACTCGAAACAATGGCTATCTACCCTGTACTCGCCCCTATCCTGCTGCCGCTGGTCGCCCTGGCGTGTTACGCGGTGGCTCGCAGCTTGTGGGGCTGGGGCGTGGGACTCGGAGCGGTGTTGCTGGTCGGGGTGATCTCCTACGGCCCATACATGCATTTCACTGAAGCCCGCTATCCGAACATGCTGGCTGGACACTTCATTCTCGTGCTAGCTATGGGCGCGCTCTTCGCGCTGTTCGCTTCGCCTAACCGTCGCACGGGCATCCTGATGGCTTTGATGGGTTCGGCTGTGGTGCTCTACCATCAGGTGGCTAGCCTCCACGAAGCCATACTTCTAGGCGTGATAACGCTATGCCTCTTACCGTACCTCCTGATCCACGACCGCCGCCGTGGCGTAGCAATCGTCGGCTCTTTCGCCCTGCTCGGAGTACTCGCCGTGATCTTCGCCAGGAACACCTACGATCTTCCCGCCATCTTCGGCAGCGCTTTGGGCATCTCGGAGTCTGGCCGGGGCGGCGACGCCCTCTCTATGGCAATTGGCACGCAATCTCCCATGAGCCTCATACACCAACTCGCCACTATCTCGCATCCGGTAATGTGGCTCGGGTTGCTCGGGGTCTTCCTGCTGCTCGCAGACCGTGGAAATCTACCGTACACCCTAGCCAGGGTTACGCTCTTGTTGTGGACACTGATGGTTCTAGTAGGGAGCCGCACCGCTATGAGCGGCTTCCCTGAACGCTTCGAGCGGGATCTCGCGATTCCACTCTCTCTACTCGCCGCCTACGCCCTCTTGACGCTCCTGAGATCACTCGCACCCCTGCGGATGTCCTTCGGCACCCTCGCCGCCTTCGGGGCCGCGCTAGCAATCAGCGCGACACTCGTCGCCCAGGCGAATAAAAACTTCGCCGTAGCCAGCGGACCATCCTCCGAGATACCCCAGATCCTCATAACCCGCAGCGCTCAGGTGATCCTCTCCCCAAATATAGAAGCCGCTGGAGACTGGCTCCGCGCCAACAACGACGGCGGAAACATCCTCGCCAGCCCCTACATAGGTATCATCCCGAGCCGCGGCATTCTCGCTATGGGCGGCTACGACGGCGTGCAATCCTACGATGCAGCCCGCATAGTCTTTGCCCGAGACCTCCCACCCTTCGGAGCCGAACCCCTGGAGAAAGCCCTCGCAACACTAGAAAATCCCGGTGCTTCCGAGTCGCTGCAATTCATCCGCGACAACGACATCCGCTACGTCGTCGTCCACAAGCGCCCCGCCGGAGAACGCCTCGACTTCCGCGAATACGAAGCCCGCGAAAAACTCTACAAGTCCGTCTACCAAAATCCCCGCGTAGCTATCTACGAGCCACTGTTCACGGGAGAGAAAAGCTAGTCAGCCTTCTTCTGACTGGCTAACTGTCCGCGAGCAGCTTGGCACGATAGTAGCCGTCACTGAGACTTGGTTCGACACCAGAGTACCGAACGGTCGGAGATGACAAGAAACGGGAAGTTACAGGGAGTTTAAAGCTCCGTAAAGTCTCTGTTCAATATGGATTTAGGGGTGCTTTTCGGCCAACGAATCGTTCCCGCCTTGATAATCTAAGATCCGTGTCCTGCCCATCTCCAACGACCGTAGACTGGTGAGCGGACCTTGTTCTTAGACTTTGCAATCGCCGTCGCGACCGCCACATTCGTCGCCGTAGTGCCAGGGTACTTCATGAGTCGTGCGTTGGTTCCCGCGAGCGGGGTTTTCGAGCGGCTTCTGTACTCAACGGCTCTCTCGGTCGCCCTTTCATCGGCGATAGCGGTTGGCGCGGCCCGGCTGACTGGGTCAGGCGTGACCCTTGCGATAGCCGTCGCTGCACCCTTGATCCTGGCTTCCGTCGGCCTTGTGGCTCTTCTCGTTCTCGGACCGGCTGAAGGCAAAGATGAACCTCTAGTTCCGTCGATGCCCACTGTAGGCTCGCCGGTCTTCATCCCACTCTCGGTAGCTGGTCTGCTGATGTTGGGCTCGGCTTTTGAATTTGTGCCGCTGACATGGACTGCTCCAGCTACCTTGATCCTCATAGTGGTGGCCGGAGCTATGCATCTGCGCTCTGCGCACGATGAGGACGGATTTGGGGATGCTGTGGCGGATGAGGAGTCTTACTTTGGAGCGCGTTATGCGAAGCTCCCGATTGTGCGCCGGGGCGCGTTAGCGGTGGTTTTGGGTATTGTGCTCGTCAAGGGATACGTTGGGCCGATCTTGAATGATTGGCCGTTTATCCGTGGTGTGGATCACTACTCCCACGCCGT
>JBGTDE010000087.1:0-7267 GCA_041748475.1 Rubrobacteraceae bacterium
TCGAGCGAGGAAGACAGCGCCTCGCTCGAATCGGCCAGGAACCGGAGCGCCTCCTGGTTCTCGGTCTGGCCGGCGGACGCTGACTCCGCCTGGCGTCCCGCCGAATACATACCCTCGACGATAGCGCAGATAAGAGCGCCCTCGGCGGCGAAGATCCCCAGACGCAGTAGCTGGCTCGGGTCTTCTATCCACAACGACGAGTACGGGGGCAGAAAGAAAAAGTCGGCGGCGATCACCGAGAGCAGAACAGCCACCAGCCCACCCCGAAGACCGCCCACAAGCGCGCTCAACACGATGGCGGTAAAAAAGATCAAAAACGGACTCTCGCGCTGCAATACGGGGTCCAGAAGTAACTTGAGCGCGAGCGAGATCCCGACAAACACCATCGAAGCTCCGTAACGCTTGGGCCAGGACAACGACTCGCGCCTCGCGAACAAACGCCTCACCGTGCTTCGGACTTCTTTTCCCATGTGCTGCAGTGCGCTCATCTCGGTGCCTTTCAAAAGGGTACGGTCTCTGAAGACCGCACCATCCAAACCCTACACAAGACCTATGTTGGCACGAGCTACAGACTCACGCATCGCTCAATTGGGTGATTTTCGAAGATTGACACTAATATTTCTAGAATCGTAAGAAATTTCCCGAAGAATGATTCAGAATATCTGGTTGGAGGCGGTTCTAGTTTGCGTGAGCGTGGTGCTCGATACGGTCCACGACCGAGAGTAGGTCCGTGAGCTGTATATCCTCGATCTGTGAGCACTGCCGTTCCAGGCACACTATCGAGTACGGCGCGCAGTCCGGGTAGAGCTCGATCCAGTTAAAGATGCGCTCCCTGACGAGAGAAGTAGCCTGGGTGCAGATCACCAGATCCGGATAGAGACGCAATATTTCGCGATTGAGGTTCACGACCTCGACCTCGAAGACTTCGCACTCAGGTCGCAGTTGCCGGAAGACCTCGGCCACGGCTTCTCGGTAAGAGAGCAGATCGTTTGCTACGAGTATGCGCTTTACGTTCATAGACAAAGAGTAAGCGTGTCTCGACATCTCATCATCGTAAATATTAGGGATCTTTTGTTAGCTAAATTAGGCTAGTTGTTCGGTATCCTCTGAGTTGCACTATCCACTATAGAAAGTAGATCGGAGAGTTGGATCCCCGCGATCTCAGAGCACTCTCCACCGATACTTACGGTGGATTGCGCTCCAAGCTTCGGGTAAAGTTCCACCCAAACCCTAACCTCGCTCTTGACTGTCTTTGTGGCGGCACTGCAAATGACTATGTCCGGCTTGAAATCCCCGATAGCGCCATCGAGATTTGTCGGCTCCACCATCACGACTTCGATACCGGGCCTGAGATCACGCACAGCTTCAGCGATTACGTCCCGATAAGCGTGCGGCTCGTTAGCCATCAGCAGACGCGTTCCCTTAGGACTGTCAGCCACGTCACTCGACTCGCCGAAGATAATTACGAGCCCTATTCTTACTAGCTCTATTCATGGAAGTGGTCTCCACGATAGATCTCCATTTCCCCCGATAAAGAGCGACAGAGTCGCCTCTTGCCTTACAAGACAGCAACCACCGAGCCCCAGATACAGCTCACTGGGTAGTCTAGCGTATCTCGACAACTCCGTTTCGAGCCGTGAACACCAGAGCTTGGAGCCTCGAATGCACTCCGAGCTTGTTCAATATATTCACCATATGGGTGCGTTCAGTCTCTATGGTGATACTGAGTTTCTTGGCGATCTCCTTGCTATCCAAGCCTTCAGCCAGAGCCTGTAGGACTTCCTTTTCACGCCGGGTAAGTTTCTGTACGGCTTTCTCGATCTCGTACTCTTCTTGGCGCCTGCGGCTAACCATCCGCAGCATCTCGATGATCTCGTTCGGGGAGAGCAACGCTTCCCCATTCTTCAAACGACGCACCGCATCCACAATGTCGCTTATACCAGCGGCCTTGTGCAATACACCCGCCGCGCCTTTCTCTACCGCTCGCGCGAACCGCGAGGACTCAAGACTAGCGCTGAGAACCAGTACGGATATCCGCGGACTAGCTGAAGCGAACTCGGAGATAAGCTCGAAAGCATCTCCGTCTGGAAGACCAAGATCCACCACCGCAATATCAGGCTCGTCTTCTAGATCCTGCACCCGCTCACGCGCCTCTGCGATAGACCCCGCTTGACCCACTACCTCGAATTCTTGCTCCCGATCGAACATAAAAGACAGGGCTTGGCGAAAAGATGCGTGGTCCTCCACAAGCATTATGTTCGTCGGTTCTGTCTGAACGATTTCCTCGGCGATCATGGTCTTTCCTCCGGCTATGAGCCTACAAGAAGATTATCCCACTTTTGCGGCTTAACCGCCATAACTCAAACGCGGTACTTTCGCCTAGCTCATATGGGCTAGGAGTATCGTCCTACTGCTCCATAAGGTTTTCCAGAGACGTCTCAAAGCGCATCCGGGTGCCGTTGCCTGGTTGGCTCTCTATCTTGGTCTCACCTCCGAGTGAGCGAGAGCGGTGTTGCATCGAGGATATTCCGCCGCCGCCTCCGGCATCGGAGGGCACGAAACCTTTGCCGTCGTCGGTCACCTGTACCCAGACATTCTCTGCATCGACTCCCAATTCCACCCACACGTGATTGGGAGAGGCGTGACGTCGGGCGTTGGAGAGAGCTTCCTGAATGATTCGAACTAGTTCCCGGCCTTTTGGCTCGGGTATATCTTGGGGAAACCCGTCCGAGACGGACATATCTATAATGAAACGATTGCGGGACATCCGGCGATTCATCTCCAAGAGCGCTTGCATCGAGGAGCGGAACGAGCGCTCCAGGTTTTCGCTCAGGCGCAATTCAAAGATCGCGACCCGCAGCCCTTCAACGGAGCGCCGTAGAGCCTCGGCGGTATCTTCTAGTGCCGGATCTCCGCCGTCTAGGTTGGTGATCTGAAGCATCTGTATCTCCTGGAGCGCGTAGACCATATCTTGGAGGATGTCGTCGTGTAGATCTCGCGCAATACGGGTGCGCTCAGCCTCCCGAACCTCGCGCATCGCTTCTTCTATCCTCTTACGCTCGGTCACGTCGTGTGCGACGATGCATAGAGCGCTTCTACCCTGATACGAGATGGAGCTCACGGTGACCTCCACATCAACCGAAGTGCCGTCCTTGCGGCGATACACACGTTCACCGATAAAGAATCTTCCCGAAGACAGGATGCGCTCAATGTTCTCGTCTACGCTTTCTCGGTCATGATCTACTATGTCGTAGAGCTTCATATTCTGGAGCTCTTCCTCCGTATAACCGAGTGAGCGCCCCAGAGATGCGTTGGCCTCCAGGATCTCCCGGGTCTCGACATCCACCACAAAGATGTTCTCAGCCGCCTGTTCGACAACGGTGCGGTAAAGCGCCTCGCTTTGACGAAGCGCCAATTCGATGTTTTTCTGCGAGGTGATATCTCTTTGTGTCCCCCACCCACGTATCAGCTCGCCGTTCTCGACGATACCCGTCAGGTTGTTCGAGAAGTACTTCGGGTTGCCCATCCAGTCGGATTCCTGAGACTCTTTGTTCACTATCTTGTATCCGTTACTGACACCAGCCTTCAAAACTTCCACGTTCGCTGAGATCGAGTACGGCATTATGTCGCCCAACCGCGCTCCAACGATCTCCTCAGCGCTGGAGAAACCGTACATTCGAGCCAGCGTATCGTTGCATTCCGCAAGATATGCGTGACGGTAGAATAGCTCGACTTGCTCCTCCGCCGGAAGGTCGATAGAGACTGGTTTCTCAAGCTCATAGCGCAATATACCTTCAGAGCTTTGGGCGATGAAGGCTCTGTAGCGCTCCTCGCTTTCACGCAGTTCCTTCTCGGCGTGTTTGCGCTTGGTGATGTCCCGCGTGTTGACCACTATGCCCTTTACGACCGGATCTTCCAGCAGATTCGTACCGACCGCCTCAAAGTAATGCCAGGCTCCGCTCTTGTCGCGGGCACGGTACTCAACCGTCTCGCGAGCATCTCCCCGCCCGACGTAATCATCGAACGTTTGCATCACGCGTTCGCGATCTTCCGGGTGGATGTGGTCAAAAGCTATAGTGCCGATGCGTTCTTCGGCGGTGAAACCGAGGATGTTCTCTATGGCGGGGCTCTCATAAATTATAGTCCCGGAAATATCCAGAACGACTATGACATCCGAGGCGTTCTGGACCAGCGAACGGAACCGTTCCTCGCTCGCTCGCACAGCCTCCTCAGCATGGCGCCGCTCGGTGATGTCGGTCGCGTAGATCCGAAGTAGGTCGTCCTCGGGTACACGGGATATCGTCTGATGGTAGTACTTATCCCCTATCTTGATCTCCCGAGTTATCGGATGTCCGTCAGAGGCTCGTATCTTTTCGTGGGCTTCTTCAAGTCCCATAAGAGCCGGATGACGCGCCGCCAGAAAACGCACGTTCGGGAAGTGCGCCTCCGCCGCTGGATTGAGATAGGTTGGCTCGCCATCGAGGTTCGTTTCTACTATGGGGTAAGGGTTGAGCATGGGGAAGGACGCCAGCCAGACAAGCTCCTCTTCGGCTCGTCGGCGCTCCGTGATGTCTTCTTGCACTCCCACGAACCGGATCAGTCGTTCCCGCTCGTCGAATACAGGAGATAAGGACAATGCGTTCCAGAACAGCGTCCCGTCTTTACGACGGTTCTTGAGCACGACCCGGCATTCCCGGCTTTCCCGTATCGCCGCACGCAATTCGTCGAGCTGTGGTTGGTCACCCTCATCGCCCTGTAAGAAGCGGCAATTGAGCCCAATGGCCTCTTCAGCGGAGTAGCCGGTCATCCTCTCGAAAGCGGAGTTGACGTAGACAATAGGATTGTCCGGTTGAGTAGGGTCGGTAAGCACGATACCGTTGACGCTGGCATCAATGGCCCTCTCCCGTAAGCTAAGTTCCTCCTCGGCCCACTTGCGCTCACTGATGTCCTCGACGACAGCTATAAAATATCGGGGTTCATCCGCAGTATCGTAGACTAGCGACACGTTCAGGTTGATCCAAACCCGCCTCCCCTCTTTGCCAACCACGAGCTTCTCTTCGGTGTACTCTCGGATCTCACCAGCTAGCATATTTACGCCGCGCTCGAAGTCCTTATCGAAGTCTTCGGGGTCTATAAGGTCGAAGACGCTTGTCCGAGACAACTCCTCGCGACTGTATCCAAGGATGTCGCAGAATTTATCGTTGAACCGCAACCAACTGCCACCCAAGTCCACCTGCAAGAATCCGACTGCGGCCTGATCGAAGGTCGCCCGGAAACGCTCTTCGCTCTCGCGCATCTCCTCTTCGACCCATTTACGTTCGGTGATATTCTCAGCCGCTCCTTCCACGACTTCGATGTCATCAGCCTCGTCACGCCCCAGGCGAGCTTTGAGCGAGAGTAGAATCTCACTACCGTCTTTGCGAACCGCCCGGAACTCGTAGCCGAAAACGGCACCGCTCTCGC
Organism: Rubrobacteraceae bacterium; assembly: GCA_041748475.1. Classification (GTDB taxonomy): domain Bacteria; phylum Actinomycetota; class Rubrobacteria; order Rubrobacterales; family Rubrobacteraceae; genus JACDDK01. Next base: position 5,464 of record JBGTDE010000087.1, read on the forward strand.
GAAGGATGCTGAGAAACTCTTGCGCTTGACTTGGATCGGCGTACACTTGCCGACTGACGTCGGTTACGACTCTCAGCATGTCATCAGGCGATTCATAGCCGAGCATGTGAGCGAATGCAGGGTTTGTGGTCAAGAGACGACCGTCCGTAGCCGTCTGGAAAATACCCCCCGCGGAATTTTCGAAGATGCTCCGATATTTCTCTTCGGTTCGCCGTAGCGCAGCTTCGACGCGACGACGCTCACGACGCTCTCCAGCTTCTCTAAGCTCTCTCTCCACGGCGGCGTTGAGGCGGGCCAAATTATCTTTGAAGATATAGTCTTGGGCTCCGGATCTCATAGCCTCCACCACTAGATCCTCGCCTACTTTGCCGGAGATGATAATGAACGGCGTGTCGTAGCCTAGCCCCCTCAGAATCTCAAGAGCCTCCGGTGCTCGAAAGCGCGGCATTACGTAGTCGGACAGGATCAACTCCCAGGGCTCTCCATCGCTCGTTAGAGCACGCTCCATGCCTTCGGGAGTGTCCACTATCTCGTAGTCGGGTTCATACCCTCCACGCTGCAACTCTCGCAAGAACAGCGCGGCTTCGTCTTCGGAATCCTCCACGATCAGGACACGCAAAGTCCGCCGCGACGAAGCGTCGGACACCTGATCCCGCCTGGTGTTGGATCTCCTCAAGCGGCTACCCTCACCGATGCTCCTCCACCCAACGCAGTGTGAGATTCTGTATTTCCACCAGACTTGTATTCAAGCATTCGAGTAAATCACTATTCATGCGGATTCCGGGCTGCGCGTAGGTCAGTCTCCCAGCTTTCAAAGCAAGGCTAACCGAGGATACCGAGATCCGGCTGGCTTCTTCATCGGCTACCATGCCCTTCTCGACTACGGCTTCCGCGTTCCACGGTTCTGCAACGTATCTCAATCCAGACCCACCAGACCAATTCTATGGTCGAACAACCGACCAGCGTGGTCTTTCTCACCGTCGGCTTCCAGTTAGCGTATCTTCGGCTGCGGCATCACCTTTCCCAGAAGATATCGACCCGTCGAAATATCTGCGGATCGAACTGTATCCCTAACAGCTAATTACAAGTATGTTAACCGCCGCGATACCCTGCCGCAAGACACTCCGCGCCACTCATAGGAAGATAGTGCCATTTGATCTCTACTATCCTATTACGTCGCTGGCCTCTATTGTGGGCAGATTCAGTGTTGCATGATTACTTGAGTGCAGACCACGTTCCCTTGAAACGACGAGACGTTCTCCAGGCGACTGGTCAAGCCCTACGAGTCGAAACATTCTCGAACTGCTTGGATCTCGTAAGGAAACAACGCGTCATCGCGTCAAGGTAAGGCCGACACCCTTAGTGAAACCGGAGAAGCGTTTACCGTTGATGATTCAGAACCAAAAAGCATCGTCGGCATCGTCGATTTGAGAATGCGTGGGGCGGGCATCCTATTCGCGATAGCATTGCTTCTCGTCATCTCTTTGACAGCTTGCGAGTCTTCTAGTGGCGGCGGCTCCTCTGATAATGCAGGCGGAGCGGAGAATGAGTCGTCTGGTTCGCTCGAAGACGTGCCGGAAGGAGCGGCGGCGGAGTTCGAGACGGACTTTGCCAAACACCGCGTTCCTTACTCGGATGTATTCTCGGGTGGGCCGCCGAAAGACGGTATTCCTCCTATTGACGAGCCACGTTTCGTAAGTGTCGAGGAGGCGGATGGCTGGATCCAAGCTCAAGAACCAGTGATTTTGCTGAGGGTCGCGGACGAAGTGCGAGCCTATCCGATCCAGATAATAATTTGGCATGA
>JBGTDE010000088.1:0-1809 GCA_041748475.1 Rubrobacteraceae bacterium
TTCGTGATCGCCCTGGTGACAGCCCCGGCGGGGATCTCGGGGGCTTTCCTGCTGCTCCCGTTTCAAGTCAGCGTCCTCGGTTTCGCCGGTCCGGCGGTCAGTCCGACGAACCTGATCTACAACGTCGTGGCGATCCCTGGCGGGGTATGGAGCTACGTCAAGGAGCGACGCATGGTCTGGCCGCTGACCTGGGTGATAGCGCTCGGAACGCTTCCCGGAGTGTTTATCGGGGCAGTCTTGAGGGTTACGTATCTCTCCGACCCCCGAGCCTTCAAGGCGTTCGTCGGGCTGGTGCTGCTCTACCTGGGATCCAGGCAACTCTATACGGCGGTCGCGCACCTCATCGAGGGGCGGCGAGCCCTTGCCCGCCACGGGTCCAGCAGACAACAAGAGATCGGAACGTACAACGAACCACTGGTCGGAGTGTCGGGGACCTTGCACCGAGGAGATACGGTGAGGCCGGGAGCGTTTTCTTTGAAGAAGATAGAGTACGAATTCGGCGGCAGAAGCATCTCTTTCGCTACCGTGCCGGTCCTCTTATTATCTCTTGGCGTTGGCGTGGTCGGTGGCATCTACGGGATTGGGGGTGGCTCGGTCATGGCTCCTTTCCTCGTGTCTGTTTTGGGACTACCTGTGTATACCGTCGCGGGGGCCGCGCTGATGGGAACGCTTCTGACCTCTGTCGCCGGAGTCGCGTGCTTTCAGGCGCTCGCCGCGACAGGCATTGGGGCGCAGTCGATGGTCGCCCCGGACTGGTCGCTGGGTCTGATTCTTGGGGCCGGTGGTCTCGTGGGATCATACGTTGGGGCCCGTACGCAGAAGTTCCTGCCCGAAACCTTCATAAAGCTCGTTCTGGGGGCCCTGATCACTCTCCTCTCTCTCGGCTATCTGGCGGACTCCTCGGGTATTACACTCGCCGGAATACGCGCCTGGGAATGGACTTATCCTTGATCCAAGAACCACCGACGGTCGTACAAGCCCGTATTCTCTTTGAAGAAAGGATCTCATTTTGATACTAATACTCAAACGTCTGACAATCTTGGCGCTTGTACTGTCGCTCGCTGGCTGCGGTGGCAGTAGTGGAGGCGGCGACAGTGGAGAAGGGGAAGGCGACTCGGGTTCTGGCGGCGAACCGTTGCGGGTTGGCTTGATCCCGAACGAGAACCCCAAGGAAGTCGAAGCGCAGTACCAGCCGCTGGAAGATTACCTCAAAGAAGAGCTAGGACGCGAGGTAGAGCTTTCGGTCCCGACGACCTACAACGCCGTGGTCGAGGCGATGGTCTCCGGGAAGCTGGATCTCGCCTACTTCGGCGGCCTGACCTACGTCCAGGCGCGCCAGCGCGCAGACGTCCACCCGCTCTTTACCGAGGTCAATCCCCGCACCGGGACCACGAAGTATCGCTCCGTCATCATCGTCCCGGCGGATAGCGACATAGAGAAGGTCGAGGATCTGAAAGGCGAGGACTTCGCCTTCGGCAGTGTGTCATCCACCTCGGGTTCGCTCTATCCGTCGATCATGCTTGACGCGGCGGGCCTCGACTACCGCAAGGATATGGGAGAAGTCGTCTATACCGGCGGTCACGATACAACGGCTCAGGCGGTGGCGAACGGACGAGTCGCAGCCGGTGGGCTGGAGGATAGAATTCTCTACAACCTCCAAGACGAGGGAGCTATCGAGAAGGACTCCGTCAGAGTGATAGAGGAGTCTGAGCCGATAGAAGGTTATCCCTGGGTAGTACGCGACGCCCTCTCGGACAAAGATGAGCAGGCTCTTACCGACGCTTTCCTGAACATAGAAGATCCGAAGCT
>JBGTDE010000089.1:0-5482 GCA_041748475.1 Rubrobacteraceae bacterium
GGTCTCTTGTCCAAAGCGGGCTATCTCACGATGGGCATAGTGGACACGCCCTACTTCATCCGAAACCGATTCGGGTACGATCGGGGCTTTGACGACTTTATCTGGGTTCGGGGGCAGGGAGACGACACTAGGCCGCACGAGCGTTCGGACTCGCGGCTGACATGGAGGTCCGAGTCCGACCGGCTAGTGGCTCGAACCATGACACAGGCCGAGGAGTGGCTGGAGAGGCACTACGAAGAACAATTCTTTCTGTACGTCGACACCTGGGATCCGCACGAGCCCTGGGACGCGCCCGACTACTACACCAAGACCTACAAGCCCGACTACGATGGGCGCCAGATCTACCCGGCTTACGGGAAATGGCGCGAGGCCGGACTCTCCTGGGACGATGTCGAGTTGGCACATGCGACGTACTGCGGCGAGGTCACGATGGTCGACCATTGGATCGGGCGGCTGATATCGAAGTTGGATGTTCTAGGTTTGAGGGACAATACGGTCATCTGCTTTGTCTCGGATCACGGGTTCTACTTCGGGGAGCATGAATACTTTGGCAAGGCCGAGTGGATCAACGACCAGACAGCCACCGCCAACGCGAGCGCGAACATGCCCGCCTGGCTCTCCGAATCCTGGTTGCTGACCGTCGACCGGTCTCCCTTGTATCAAGAACTGACCAGGGTGCCTCTCATCATCTCCGCTCCCGGCACAGAGCCAGGCCGGAGAGATGCGATCACGACGGCTCCCGACCTCGCGCCGACAATTCTAGACCTTGCAGGCGTTGTCGCTCCACCAGAAGCCATGCAGGGAGAATCCTTCCGTAAGGTCTTGGCGGACGAGAAGGAAGAGCACCGGGAATTTGTCGTGAGTTCCTGGCCGCTGTATTTTGCGGAAGGTGAGATCACGACTGCCGTCGACTCTCGGCCACGTCGGATAGCCAGCTATATGCCCATCACCACCAGCACGCCGGATAGATCCTTGATCCTGGGCGGACCGGGGGATAAGCCAGAACTCTACGATCTCACGAACGACCCCGGCGAGCAGAATGATTTGTGGGAGAGCAACATCGAAGAAGGCATAACTCTCATAAGGAAGACGATCTCTTTCCTGGAGGAGCAGGGAACTCCGGAGCATCACATACAGCCCCGAAGAGCGGTCCTCGAAGAGCAGTTGCTCGCCAGCTCCGCGCAAAAATTCGTCGTGCGACGGTATCCCGAGGAAGATTCGGCGGAAGCGGTATGAGCAGGACAAACACATACGACTATCTCGTTCTGGGAGGTGGCACGGCGGGAGCGGTGATCGCCGCCCGCCTAGCCGAGGAGCCGGAGACAAGCGTGTGTCTGGTCGAAGCTGGCCCATCCGACGCAAATGATTGGCGGATACTGGAGCTTTGGAATTGGGTCAACCTGCTCGGTACGGAACTCGACTATGACTATGTAATAGAGCCCCAGAGTCGTGGGAACGGCTTGATCCGACACAGCCGCGGAAAGATGCTCGGTGGTTGTAGCTCCCACAACTCCGCCATCGCTTTCCGCGCTCCAGATGTCGACCTGAGAACGTGGGCCGACGCTGGTGCCGCAGGATGGGGACCGGATGGAACACGTTCCTACTTCGAGCGAGTCTTCGAGCGTGTCAATGTCGAGACGATCCGGCTCGGCAACACCTGCACCGAAGCCTTTGTCGAAGCCGCCCAGCAAGCGGGTTTCCCAACCGTGCTCTTCAACGAAGAAGAGCTTAGGGAAGGCGTAGGTTGGCTCCAACTCAACGCTCGCGGAGCCACAAGGCAGTCGAGTTCCGTAGCTTACCTACATCCTATGGAAGAGTTGCCGCCCAACCTCACAATCATGACCGATACCAAAGTGCGGCGCATCCTGTTCGACGACTACGGCGACGCGGTAGGTGCGGAGACCGAGTCGGGTCGGCTCTCCGCCCGCCGGGAGGTGATCGTCTGTTGCGGAGCTTTCGATACGCCGAAACTTTTCATGCTCTCGGGCATAGGACCGGCGGATCACCTGCGCGAAATTGGTGTTCCGGTTGTGGCCGACGTACCTGGCGTTGGTGAGCATCTCCTGGACCATCCCGAAGGCGTGGTGATATGGGAGTCTTCTCGGCCAGTGCCGGCGATGACGCGGCAAGGCTGGGAGGCGGCGCTCTTCGCCCGAATCGAACCGTTCGCCGGGGAGCCGGACGTGATGTTCCACTTCGGGACCACAGCCTTCGATATCAACACGGCGAAGCTCGGTTACCCGACCGCCAAAGAAGCGTTCTGTCTGACGCCCAACGTGATGCGGGCAAAGAGCGAGGGCGTTGTGAAGTTACGTTCTTCGGACCCGGCGGCACCGCCGTTGATCGACTTCCGCTACTTTACGGATTCCGATGGATACGACGACCGGGTCATTACCGAAGGCGTAAAGCTCGCGCGGGATATCGCCAAACAGTCCGCTTTGAGGAACTGGATCCAACGCGAGCTAGCCCCCGGTCCCAACGTACAAACCGACGAGGAGATCTCTGAGTACGCTCGCCGCACCGCGAATACCGTCTACCATCCCGCCGGAACCTGCCGCATGGGGAACCTCGAAGACCCCGGCACCGTGGTCGACTCGCAACTGCGCGTCAGAGGCGTGGGCCGTCTCCGAGTCGCCGACGCATCCATATTCCCGACTATGATAGGAGTCAATCCCTGCATAACGTGCATGATGATCGGTGAGAAATGCGCGGGCTTGATAAGCGGCGACGTTCCGGCTCCAATGGCCCAAGAAAGCGTCGCATGATGAACGAAGCTACGCAATACCCCATGTACATTGCAGGTGAATGGACCGACTCTGAATCCGGTGTTTGCACGGATGCGACCAGCCCAGTGACCGGGGAGACAATCGGCACTGTCCCCGAAGGCACTCGCGAGGACGTAAAGCGTGCGATAGCCGCCGCGAATAAAGCTTCCCACGCCTGGGCTGCGCTATCGGCCTTCGAGCGAGCCTCTGCCATGAAACGGATAGCCGGTGTCATAGACAAACGGCGCGAGGATCTCGCCAGGACTCTAACCCTGGATCAGGGGAAACCTCTGGTGGCGGAAGCCTACGATGAAGTAGACGAACTGATCGAGTACTTCGAGATGGCGAGCGCCGACGCGACACGCTTAGACGGCTCCATGCCGCCATCCGTGGACGCTGACAAGCGCGTGTTGCTCTACAGGGTTCCGCGTGGCGTGGTCGGTGTGATATCACCGTGGAACTGGCCTTACACGATGCCCGCCGAGCTGATCGCACCAGCCCTCGCCTGCGGAAACGCGGTCGTCTGGACACCGGCTTCTTACGCCTCAGTCTGCGCCGTCAAACTCGCCGAGTGCATAGCCGATGCTGGACTTCCATCCGGGATCTTCAATATGGTTACCGGACCCGGCTCAATCGTCGGAGACGAAGTAGCGGCCAATCCCGGCATCCAGTCGGTCGGCTTTATTGGCTCCATCGAGACCGGCCAGAAGGTAGCCGCTCGCGCCGCCGGGAAGGCGCTCATCCTGGAGATGGGCGGCAACGGGCCTGTGGTTGTTCTTGAGGACGCCGACCTCGACGCGGCTGCGCAGGCAAGCCTTACCTCCGCATTTCTTGGCGCGGGCCAGAGTTGTACGGCTGGCGAGCGGTTCTTGATCCACGAGAGCGTCTACGATGCCTACATCGAAAAGCTTTGCAGTGCTATGGAGCAAGGGATCCAACTGGGAGATCCCTTCGACGAAACCACCACGCTCGGACCCCTGAACAACGAACCCACAGCCAACAAGATGGACGAGCATGTCTCCGACGCGCTGGAGCGCGGCGCCGACCGGATCCAGGGCGGTTCCCGCGCCGAAGGCTTCCCCACGAACCTCTACTACCACCCAACCGTGCTCGGAAACGTCACCGACAAAATGCTCGTCTCCAGAGAAGAGACTTTTGGACCCATAATTCCCGCCACCATAATCCGGCACGAAGAAGAGGCAATACAAGCCATCAATTCTTCTCCCTACGGCCTGCTCTCAGCCGTCTTCACACGAGACTTGATGCGAGGTCTGCGTTTCGCCGAAGCGGTGCGTACCGGGTGGGTGAACATAAACGCCTCGTCGAACCACTGGGAGAGCCACCTGCCATTCGGCGGACGAGCTGGTTCTCTTTCAGGCCTCGGAAGAGTCGGCGGACGCTACTCGATGGAAACCTTTACCGAGCTAAAAACCGTCATCTTGGACCTGGCATGAAAGCTAACTAATGTACCTTGCGAGCGAACAAACTTCGTCTAGCGTCACCAGGCACGACAGACCCGGTGACGCTGCTTTTCAACAGTCTCCATGCGACCTCAACTTCAACTTGAACCTCTCGACTATTGACGTGCCAAATCTTGTGTGTTAATAGTGGTTCCGCATAGAGGAAAGAGTGGCGTAATGCGCAACGAGCTACAAAAGGTACAGGATATTTTGCAGGAGTCCGAGATGTGTCCGTTTGAGGGGGTGTGCTTTGGAGAGTAGTGCTGGGGTTGTGATCGTCGGTGCCGGTATCGTTGGTTGTAGTGCCGCCGAGCATCTGACTCGGATGGGTTGGCGGGATGTTGTTGTCGTGGATCAGGGTCCGCTCTTCGAGGCTGGAGGCTCCACATCTCACGCGCCCGGCCTGGTCTTTCAGACTAATCCCTCGAAGACGATGGCCGAGTTGGCAAGCTATGGCGTGAAGCGCTATTCGGAACTCGAAGTAGACGGGAAGCCTTGCTTCTACGGAGTAGGCGGCCTAGAGGTCGCCACAACGCCCGAGCGGTGGAAAGAGTTGCGGCGCAAGCACGGTCTGGCCGCTTCTTGGGGGATCGAATCCGCGTTACTCTCGCCAGAAGAGTGTGTGGAGAAGAGCCCACTGCTGGACAGCAGCCGAATTCTCGGGGGCTACTTCGTCCCCTCGGACGGCATCGCCAAGGGCGTTCGGGTAAGCGAGGCGATGGGCCGGGAGGCTATATCTCGCGGCGCGAAGTTCCACGGCGAGACCGAGGTCACTGGCATAGAGGTCAAGGATGGGCGCGTCCGGGCGGTGGAGACCTCGCGGGGTCGCATCGAGACGGAAGTTGTTTTGAGTTGCGCCGGGATGTGGGGGCCGCGCATCGGGCGGATGGCCGGGGCGTTCGTGCCGTTGCTGACGCCCATGCAGCACCAGTATGCGTGGACCACGCCGGTGCCGGGGCTGGAGGCAGATTCCGAAGAATCGGATCACGTGATACTCCGTCACCAAGACAGCGCGATGTACTTCCGGCAGCATGGAGAGCGTTATGGCGTTGGCTCCTACTCGCACCGCTCCATGCCGCTACTCTCCGACGAGATAGGCCGCTACGAAGCCGGTAAAGTCATGCCATCCATCAAAGAGTTCACCCCCGAAGATTTCGAAGGACCGTGGGACGAGGCGCGAAGCCTGCTGCCCGACCTGCAAGGGACCGAGATAGAGCGGGGCATAAACGGGCTTTTCTCGTTCACGCCGGATGGTGG
>JBGTDE010000090.1:0-1545 GCA_041748475.1 Rubrobacteraceae bacterium
ATCGCCGATGCGTTAGGAATCGAGAAGATACATCAGGTTGGTTGGGATCTCGTGCAGGAAGATCTAAGATCCTGGATTTCTAGACCCAAAGAGTTACGCGAAGGCGACGGGGACGCGATGGACGGCCTGATCGAAGGTCTAGTAATGTCCGGCCTCTCCATCCAGGCGTACCAATCCTCTCGAACGGCTTCCGGCGCGGAGCACCAATTCAGTCACCTCTGGGAAGGAGAAGGTCTGGGTCGCGACCGGAAACCACCCCTCTCCCACGGCTTCAAAGTCGGGCTAGGCTCTATCGCCGTCGCCGCTCTTTTCGAGCGCGTGCTGGACCGCGACTTGGCGAACCTGGACGTAGAAGCTATCAAGAGTGAGTGGCCCTCCGCTGAAGAAGTTGAAGAGAAAGTCCGGGCGGCTCACAATCCGCCGCTCGAAGACCCCGCCGTAAAGCAGGCTCTCGCCAAGCACTTGAGCGTGGATGAACTAGATGAACGTCTGAAAACCATCCAACGGGTTTGGCCGGAGTTGCGTGAGAAGGTGCGGGAACAATTGATGTCGGCGGCTGAGTTGCGGGAAATGTTGAGGGAGGCCGGGTGTCCGACGAGCCCCGAGGAGATCGGGCTGAGTAGCGAAGACTTCAAGGCCACGTACCGACGGGCGCAGATGATCCGGAGTCGCTACACGGTTTTGGACCTCGCGAACGAAATAGGCATTCTGGACGAGTGCGTCGAAGAGTTGTTCGCGCCGGGTGGATTCTGGGCTCCGTGAGGCTTGTATTCGGGTAAACGTAGATCATCCAGCATGATATTTTATGTACAGGCCAAGCTACCGAGGAGGTAGAGCGATGAAGATTGGTATTGGAGCCGACGACGCGGCACTCGAACTCAAGGGAGTGCTCGTGGAGCATCTGGAAGAACTCGGCTACGAGGTCGAAGACTACGGCCTAAAAGACGGAGATGACTACCCGGACGTAGCCGTGGAGGTTGCCGAAGCGGTGGCTCGTGGTGAACACGAACGGGCGATTCTCTGCTGCGGTACGGGTCTCGGAATGAGCATTACGGCCAACAAAGTGCCGGGTGTGCGGGCCGCCCAGTGCCACGATGTCTACTCCGCCGAGCGAGCACGCAAGTCCAACAACGCGCAAGTTCTCACGATGGGTCAGAGGGTCATCGGGCAGGAGGCCGCCAAGACAGTTCTGGATGCTTGGCTGGCTTCCGAGTTTGCGGGCGGAAGCTCAGCCTCGAAGGTCGAGAAGATGGAGGAGATCGATCGCCGCTACCACGGCACGAGTGCATAGCCGATAATTGTGGAATGCCCCGGTGCCGACCAAGCACCGGGACTCCAATTTCGCGCAAAGTAGACTGAAACAGGGAGGATATTTTGGATCTCAAGACAGACCCGAAAGTGGCGAAACGTTCTATAGACGCGGTGCGAACACTCGCAATGGACGCGGTCCAGGCGGCGGGACACGGTCATCCCGGCACCGCGATGGCGATGGCTCCGCTGGCCTACACTATCTTCACGAAGTTCATGCGTCACAACCCGGACAAC
>JBGTDE010000091.1:0-13471 GCA_041748475.1 Rubrobacteraceae bacterium
ACCGCCGCCCACGGACGGCTGATGCAAGAGTATGCGCGTGTTGGGCAATGCACTACGCTTGCCTTTCGTTCCCGCTGCGAGCAAGAACGCCCCCATCGAAGCCGCCATGCCAAGAGCCGTCGTGGAGACATCGCAGCTAATAAAGTTCATGGTGTCGTAGATCGCCATCCCCGAGTAGACGCTGCCGCCGGGGCTGTTGATGTAGATGTTTATGTCTTGGTCCGGGTCCTCGTTCGATAGATGCAGAAGCTGCGCCATGATGACGTTGGCGACTTGATCGTCTATCGGAGTACCCAGGAAGATGATCCGATCCGACAACAACCGCGAATATATGTCCATCGTCCGCTCGCCCCTAGGACTCTGCTCCGTCACATAGGGAATTACCATCCTCGGGTCCACGCTCATCTCAGAACCTCCTCTGTAGCTGCCAATAGAGTTATAATAACAGCGTAACATTTATGTAGCGTTTAAGCAAGTTTATTGCAGTGTTTTGGAGGAGGACATGAACCTTCCGCACTTGAGGGACCTGCGGATGCGGGCGATAATGAGTCAGGAGCAGTTGGCGGAGAAGAGTGGTGTTGCGCGGGATACGATCTCGAAGCTGGAGACTGGTCGGCGGCAGGCGTACCCCACGACGATCCGCAAGCTCGCCGGTGGGCTGGAGATCAAACCTCAGATGCTCGTGGGCGGCGTGGAGTATCTGGATGAAGGTCCGGTAGAGGATGTCACCGATGCTCCAAAACAAGAGAGCAAAGGTGGGAAGATCGGGTTCTAGCTAAAGCTCTGAAATAAGCTCCGGCATCAGGTTCATGATCTCAACCTAGAGGATCGTGCTTACCTGGACCGCCGGTCCTAGGAACGGTCAACGAATGAATGGGCGGCGGGTTCCCTGTTATTGCCTTGTGCTTCATGGCGATACGCACGACCTGGGCATCGTTATGCATTACAAATTCTATGTTTCCCCATTTGTCTAGTGGCGGTTTCTGCCCCTCGGGAGGCAGTCTCATTCGCAGAAGTCTAACGTGTCCATAATGCTGGCTTAGCTCGCTCGTATCTTCGGGCGGCAACAACTGAGCCATCCTATCCATAACATTATCCCAAGTATCGGTTCGCAGATTCTTGACATGCCTTGCCGCAGTGTTGTCCATAGCTGTCATCAGAAGAGTCGTGTTGTAGCGGACTTCGCTGTCAATCAGCAACAACAGTCCCTTCAGTTCCCGATCTTCCGCCTTCTCCATTTCCTTGTCTCTTCGACGACCGTTGGCCCATGCACCGCCTAGCGCAGAAACCACAATTAGAACCACATCCCCTAAATTTATCCCGAACACGAGTCAATTATACAAACGGTTTGCTAGTAACTTAAAGTGGTTTGCAATGCTTCGTGTACGCTATCGTCTGTATAACTCGGCCCGTTATTCTTTCCTGTACGGCTTACCAACAGCGGCGGGGGCTATGGCGCGACCGCCGAAACCTGCGAGGACAACGATGGTGAGGATGTACGGGATCATCTGTATGAACTCGTTCGGGACGGCCTCTGGCGGTACGCGGATAGTTAGCGCCTGGGCGAAGCCGAAGAGCAGCGCCGCACCCGCAGCGCCGATCGGATGCCAACGACCGAAGATGAGAGCGGCCAGCGCGATGAAACCACGTCCACCAGTCATGTTTTCGGAGAACGAGGAGAGTATTCCCATCGAGAGGTATACACCACCGAGGGCCGCAAGCATCCCCGAGAGCGCGACCCCGAAGTAGCGCATCCGGGTGACGCTCACGCCCGCAGTGTCTACGGCTTCGGGGACTTCGCCAGTGGCTCGGAGGCGCAGGCCGAACGGGGTGCGGAACAGTACGAAGAACGTGATCGGCACCATCGCGTACATCAAGTAGACCAGCAAGCTCTGGTCGAAGAGAGCCTGGCCGATTACTGGTATCTGCGATAACAGCGGGATCGCGACGGGCGAGAATTTCTCGACATCCGGGGAGGTGCCGCCCTGGTTGAAGACTATGACCATCAGAAAGCCCGTGCCACCGAGCGCCAGCAGATTGATAGCGGTGCCGGAGATGATCTGGTCCGCCTCGAACGTCACACACATTACGGCGTGCACGAGCCCGAACGTTAAGCCCGCCCCGACCGCGAACAATAGCCCGATCCAGGCGCTCCCACTCAGAAACGCTCCCACCACTCCGGCGAACGCGCTTATGAGCATCAGTCCTTCGAGGCCGATATTCACGACCCCGCTGCGCTCGGAGAACATCCCACCCAATGCCGCGAATACAAGCGGCGTTGCGTTGCGAATAGTAGCGGCGAGGATCGGACCTATGGATCCAAAGAAATCCTCCACTACGATCCGAGCCCCCTCTCCAGCCGGGTCCCGGAGACCAATTCGCGGGCACGCTTTCCCAGGATCAACTCCACGATCTTCGTAGCCGTCACGAAGAGCAGGATCACGGCGAGCAACACGCTCGCGAGATCCAACGGCACCTGGGTGTCGAACTGCATCTGCTGCGCCCCCGAGGCCAACGCACCAAACAACAATGCTCCCAGGACCACCCCCACTGGATGGTTGCGTCCGAGGAGAGCCACGCCGATACCGTTGAAGCCAATGTTCCGCACGAATGGCAGATCCATGTTCCCGTACACGCCCAACACCTCGACACCGCCGCCGACACCGGCGAATGCGCCACCGATGGCCAGAGCCAGCACCGTGTTCTTGCCGATGCCCATACCAGCGTAGTTGGCCGCGCCCGGCGAGAGACCGACGGCCCGTAGCTCGAAGCCTCGTCGCGTTCGCCAGAGTAGCAAATATGCTACCAGTGCCGCTAGCAGCGCGATCATTATCCCCAGGTTCGCCCGTCCAAGCCCGAGTCCCAGAAGCGGAATCCGGATCGCCGCCTCCACCGGTTCCGTGCCGGGGATAGGACCTTCCCGAGCCAGCGGAACACGAGTCAGATACGCCGTTAAGAAGATCGCGATGAAGTTCAGCATGATCGTCGTAATGACCTCGTGCGCCCCGAAGTATGCCTTGAGGATACCGGGCAACGAGCCCCACAAAAACCCGGCCAAGACACACCCGATGAGCACCAGCGGTATCGCCGCGAACCCCAAGAATCCGAGCGACACCCCAAGAAACGCCGCCGCGATGGCGCCCATATAGAACTGGCCTTCACCACCAATATTAAAGAGACCCGTACGAAAAGCCACGGCCACCGCGAGACCTGTGAAGATCAAAGGCGTGGTATTGACGATCGTCCGCCCGATGGCCGCCGGGTTACCGAAAGCACCTTTCGCTAGAGCGGCGTAGGCTGCTGCGGGGTTGTTCCCCGTCGCCAGAATGATGACCGCTCCGATGGCGAAGGCGATCAGGATAGCGATCATCGGAAAAACCAACGCGCCGCCGATGCCGCCTAGGATGCGCCGCACTACGCGGACTCCTCTTCATTATCCGTACCACGCCCGGCCATCAGCAAGCCGAGTTTCTCGTCACTAGCCTCGGCGGCGGGCATATCCCCGACTATCTTTCCATCGTAGATCACGAGTATGCGGTCAGAGAGCGAGCGGACCTCTTCCAACTCAAGCGAGATCAGAAGTATCGCCTTACCCTGCGCCCGCTGCTCCAACAACTGCCGGTGGATAAACTCTATCGCCCCTACGTCCACGCCGCGCGTCGGCTGCGCCGCGATCACCACTCCGGGGTCTCCCGATAGCTCCCGAGCCAGAATAGCCTTCTGCTGATTACCACCCGACAACGACCCCGCCCGAGCATCCGGGTCCGGGGGACGCACATCGTACGCTTCCAGGTTCTCCGCCGCCTTGCGGCGCATCGCTTTCGGGAGGATAAACATCCACTTGGAGAATAGCGGATCGTCGTAAGTCTTTAGAGCGTTGTTCTCGGAGAGCGTGAAGTCTTGTACGAGACCTTTGTGCGAGCGGTCCTCCGGCACGTAGGCAAGCCCGCGCCCCTGACGCGCCGCCGACCCGAGCTTCGTCACGTCTTCGCCGTCCAAATAAACGGTTCCACTCTTAACCGGACGAGTCCCTGCCAACGCCTCGGCCAACTCCACCTGACCGTTCCCATCCACCCCGGCGATACCCAGGATCTCCCCGGCCCGCACCTCTAGATCCACACTCCTCACAGCCTCTGCATCCGTGGAGGAATGAACCACAAGGTTCTCGGCCACGAGTCTAGGCTCGCCGGTCTCCACCGCATCCCGCTCCACACTCAGGAGAACCTCGCGCCCGACCATAAGTCGGGCCAGAGCGCCCTCGTCCGTCTCGGCGGTCTTTACCGTATCCACTACTTTGCCGTCCCGGATGATGGTGATCTCGTCAGAGACCCCCAGAAGCTCCCCGAGTTTGTGGGTTATGAGGATGATAGAGAGACCGTCGGCCACCAGCTCCTTGAGTACGGAGAAGAGGTCTTCGGTCTCTTGAGGAGTTAGGACGGCGGTCGGTTCGTCCAGGACTAAGATACGCGCGTCGCGGTAGAGGGTTTTTAGGATCTCGACCCGCTGCTGCACGCCGACGGAGATGTTCGCTACACGGGCGCGGGGGTCCACCCGCAGCCCGTAGCGTTCGCAGAGCGCCTCCGTCTCGCGGATGGCGCGGTTCATGTCCAGAGTGCCGTTCTTGCGAGGTTCCGCACCGAGGACGATGTTCTCGGCTACGGTGAGGCGTGGGATCAGGGTGAAGTGCTGATGCACCATGCCAATACCACGAGAGACAGCATCTTTCGGGTCCCGGATATTCGCGGTCTCGCCATCCACAACAATGGTGCCGGAGTCAGGCTTGTATAGACCGTACAGGATCTTCATCAGCGTGGATTTACCCGCGCCGTTCTCGCCTAGAAGGCCCAGGATCTCACCCCGGTGCAACGCCAGTGAGATGTCATCGTTGGCCTTAACGGGGCCGAATGTCTTGGTAACGTTCCTCATTTCGAGGACGACGGGGGACTCAGCGGTCCCCGTCGCACCCGTGTTTGACTGTTCTTCGGACAAGCCTACGCTACGGCTTTTCCGGAACCTTGATCTTACCGTCGATTATGTCCTTCTTGGCCTGGTCAACGGCATCCTTGACCTTTTGAGGAACATCACCGTCGAAGCGACCGTAAGGTGCGAGCGAGAGCCCGTCCTCCTTCAGGCCGCGGTCCACGATCTCACCTATAGGCTTGTCACGCTCGGCGGTTCCCTTGATGGTTTCCTCTACTGCCACGTCCACGCGCTTTATAACGCTGGTCAGGATCGGCGCGTCCTTGAAGAGCTTGGCCTGATCGAGATCCACCCCGATGGCGAAGATGTCCTCCTCGCTAGCCGCCTCGAAGAGGCCACGCCCGGTGTTGCCGGAGGCGTGGTAGATGATGTCCGCGCCCTGCTCTATCTGCTGCTGGCTTATCTCCTTGCCCTTCGCCGGGTCGTTGAACGCCTCCGGGCCGGCTCCCGCGTACTGGGAGATAACCTCGCAGTCCGAACAAACAGACTCGACTCCGGCCTCGTAACCAGCCTGGAACTTCTGGATCAGCGGTCCTTCCTGTCCACCGAGGAATCCTACGACCTTCTCGTCAGAGGAGGTGTACTCGGTATCCTCCTGGGTCATCAGGCCCGCGACCACGCCCGCCAGGTAACTGCCTTCCTGCTCCCGAAACACGAGGCTTATGGCGTTGTCCGTTTCCACAACGGAGTCCACGATAGCGAACTGCGTATCCGGGTATTGTTGGCTTATCTCAGTGATGTCTTCGGTCATCAAGAAACCAACGCCGATGATGGGATTAGTCCCGTTGTCGGCTAGCTGCGTGAGGTTATTGGCGTAGTCGGTCGGCGCGTTGGATTCTAGATACTTGCCTTTGACTCCGAGATCCTTCTCCGCCGCCTGCATACCAGCGTAAGCCGAATCGTTGAAGCCCTGATCCCCTAGCCCCCCGATATCCAGCACGAGGCCCGGCTTTACGTCGCTGTTCGCGCTACCGGAGCCGCCGGAATCTCCACCACCGGAGTCTCCACCGCCCGAACCACCACATCCGGCCACGACCAGCGCCATCGCCAACGCTGCGGCACAAGCTCCGCCTAACCTGGATAACCTCATAATCCTCCTTCAAGACCGGACCCGACACGGTAACTTTTCAATAGGATGATCTCCTCGGGAAACCTCCTCGACTAACAGGGATAATATAGAGGAACGCGCTCTAACGCAAAGGTTCGATACAGACTAGATGGAACCACACACCAATCCCAACCGGAGCCTAGAACAGGAACTCGCCTGGATGCAGGACTTCACACCGGCTACCGCCCGCGCTGCGGGGTCCCTAGCTTCCCTCTCCGGTGAGCGCATCCTCGTAGTTTGTCATCTGGATCTCAAGATGATTCCATACTTCCAAGCACTCCTCGACAAAGGCGCTGAGGTCCACGCCTGCGCCGCCTCCCCATTCACCACCCGCAACGAAGTCACCGATCACCTGAACGCCATAGGAATAAACGTACCAGCCCGCAAGGACGACCCACCGGATCTACCGCCCATCTGAATGCCGCTATAGAAGCCGCTCCGACCCTGCTCTCCGAGATGGGCGCGGACGCAACCACCGCCACCAACGGCAACCTCGAAACCGTCCGGGGCGGCCTCGAAGCAACCGGCACCGGCATAGAACGCATCCGGCACCTCGAACTCTCCTACCCGATCTTCAACTGGGACGACATCCCTATAAAACAAGGTCTGCACAACCGCCACCTCGTCGGCCTAATGGCGATCAACACGTTCCTGAACACGACAAACATCTCTCTTTACGGAAAGAAGATCCTGGTAGTAGGTTACGGACCTGTCGGACGTGGCGTAGCCGATGCCGCCCGAGCATTCGGAGCCATCGTGGAAGTCTGCGACCTCGATCCCGCCGCTCGGCTCGCAGCCGCTCATCTAGGCTTCGCCACCCCAAACCTCAAAACCGGTCTCTCCCACGCCGATGTCATCTTCACCGCCACCGGTCACGACGGCGTTCTCCCCTTCGATAGCCTGGCCGCGTGTAAGAACGGTGTCTTCCTGGCGAACGTCGGCCATACACCGGGCGAGCTTCCCGTAGCTAAGTTGCGTGCTCACGTCACCAATACGCCCCGACCTCACGTAGAGCGTTGTGAAGTAGATGGCAAGATACTGTATCTGTTGGCCCGCGGCGCGATGTTCAATCTGGCGGCGGGAACGGGAGATCCTTACGACACCTTCGATCTCGTAACCGCCCTGATGCTGGAAGCAACAAACTTCCTCCTCACCGAAGGCGTGGATTTCCCACCAGGCTTGCATCCATTACCAGAACACGTGCAGCAGCGCACCGCCTCACTCTATTTGGGAGATCCCGAAGCCTGACAAGCTACTGCAAGAGGTTTTTGAGGTTCTCTTCCAGGTAGTCGGCGGTTACCGGGCCTTCGGGAGTGTAGGCTACGGCTTCCTTGCAGAGATGGTAGAGGGCCAGGGTGCGAGTTGGAGAGAGGCGGCGGCTTCCGGCTTGATCCAGAACCAGACGCATCAACTCTAGGGCTACTTCGGCGTCGGTCTTGTACTGCCCGCTCATGCTCCGAACCTCCTCGTCGTCCGCCGGGCGCATTATATAGGTGGCAGTCTGGCCTATGTTAGAATTTCGTGTACCTTGAAGCCTGGAATCATTAGATATTCGTCCCATCATCCGGCTGTGGAAGGTGCTTGTGGGAGAGCTTAAACAGGCCTACGTGCGGTGCCCGATCTGCTCTTACGTCTTCCGCGCTCCCCGAGGCGGCACCAACGTTACCGTGGGCCGCGAATCTGACCTCTGCCCCAAATATCCCGGTCGAGACTCGGATGCCACGCACCGCATACTAGCCGGAGTAACCCTGTGTCCAGCATGCTCCTTCGCGACCGTCGAGGACTTCGCTAACGTCGACCTCACCTTCGACGAACGTATCAACACCGAGGAACGCCTAAAGGAAGACGGCCTACTGAGGATCTACCGGACTAACCCCCCACCGTGGCTCGCCTTCCACGCCGCCGAAACATGTGGAAAGGGACGGAGTCTGCGGGCCCGAGACCTCGGGGACCTCTGCCTGCGAGCCTCGTGGGTTTGCCGCAAGGAAGGCGAGCAACCCTTTGAGAGCACTTTCCAACTAAGGGCCGTCCGGCACTTCATCCGCGCCCTCGAAGAAGACACACTGAACAGCCCCGAACTCTCCGTAACCACCTACCTGGTCGGAGAGTTGAACCGCCGACTCGGAAACCACCGCGAAGCTCTCAACTGGTACGTCAACGCCGAAAGAACCATAGAGCCAAATGACTCAAGCCTTGCGTGGTTGGATCGGTTGATCATCGAACAGAGCAAACTAGCTAAGGAGCAGGCCGCCTAGCCTAGAATACGAGCAAGAGCAAATTCACGCCGACAGTCAACAATACGCTAAGGCCAACGCTCAATAGGATCCAGAACAAGCACCCTCTGCCGGATCCTCCACCGTCACCGATGAAAATGAATCCCGACTCGTCAAAGATCCATACCTTGCAGCGTCCATCACGCCCCCGACCGTGACACGTCCCTCTCTTCTCCCACTCGGCCTTGTCGGACATCTCCGATCCTCTCATGCTTTACTCAAAGTATTCGTACGTGAGCTATCGGTGTACCCTTGGCTTCATCGTTCCAAAACGGGACTCTGGGAGATCTTCTTACTCCACAGTACGCGATACCGCTTCTTCGCCAGCCGTCTCGTCCGGCACCCAATAGGAGATTCCGTCTATGTACTGCGGCGTTCCGGGGTAGAGTTCGGCCTCTCCGATACCGAGTATTCCAACCCTGACGGCGAAGCGTAGGGCTTGCACCGGGTTCATGTTCGTGTCGATGTTGCGCCAAACGGCGCGGACTGTCGAAGGGAGTTTCGGTAGCTTGGATGGGGAACGGACCTCTGCGGCTAGCGCCTGGAGGAATTGCTGTTGGCGACCTATGCGACCGATATCCGCCGTCGCGTCGCCCCGGAACCGGACGTAGGCTAGGGCCTCGGAGCCGTCGAGATCTTGGGTTCCGGCGGGGATAGATACGTAGTTGCCTTCGAGGTTGTATTCGATGGGCTCGTCGACGTTTACGGTTATGCCGCCGAGGGAGTCCACGATCTCTTCGACACCACCGAAGTCTACGACGATGTAGTTGTTTATCCCTACGCCGGTAAGACCTTCCAGAGTCTCTACGGCGAGTTCCGGGCCACCGCTTGCGTAGGCGGCGTTGATCTTATCCTCCCCGATATCGGGTATCTGAACGAGGGTGTCCCGTGGCACAGCGAGCATTCCACCACCGGCCTTCGTGACGACGATGGTGTCCGATCGGGAAGCTTCGTCCGCCCGGGCATCGCTCCCGAGCAACACCGCCCGGCTTCCCCCGAACGGCAGCAAGATGTACACCAGCAGAATCACGAAGAGAACTAGCAGTAAGATCAGAGCTTTTCGTAGAAATCCGCCCTTACTGAACCGTCGACGTTCTTCTACGGGGACTCTCCCGCTTCTGTAGACTTTCATGCCCATGCGAGCAGTCTACAACGTCATTGGGCGAGTCCTCCACCAGGGGTGATGTCTCACTCAACCCGAGCGATGTTGTTGAGGTTATACTAGGGGCGTGGAGAGACTAGAGACTTCCGGCTTGGAGATAAGCGAGGAGCGAGTGGCCTGGGAAGGTCTGGCCTCCTCGTGCGACTCCCCCTTACGACGGCTCGTAGCTTTCCTATTGGTTGGATTTACGGCGTTCATAACGCTCACGACCGCCGTGGTGCTTTTCTATAACCTTTTCGGAGATCGCGCCATTTACGGACAGGGAGTTCAGGTGCCGCAGGAGGCTTTCTACGGGACCATGATCTTCAGCCTCGCCCTAGCCCTCGGGGCTTTCGGAGTGTGGCTGCTAAGGAGCCTACGTTCCCACGCCGCTTTCTCAAGGATTCTACGCCAAGCGGGACTGGACCCGCATCATCCAACGGTCAGTGGGCTACGCGCCTACTCCGACGAACAACTTCTAGCCCTGCGTTCGCGGTACGAGAAATTGAATGGCGAGAAACCCCGCGAGCTGTTCGCCCGAACCTTCGGGTTTCACGAGGACGATTCATTCTCGCTCGGTCCCCTGAGCGTTCGTCCAGAGACCTTCGAGATGGGGTCTTTGAGGGTCGAATGGGAGACCAACCTCATCCTGCGCTCGGCGGAGGATCTTCCAACGATCCGGTGGTGGACGGAGAGTCGACGCAACATCCTGCCACGTCGCCTGGACGGCATGAAGAAACTGGTTTACGCCTCGCGCTACACCAACGACTCCGTGCGCGAGCTCAAGCGCCGCTACGGATACCGAACCGAGCGTTGGCACGTCACCGTCCCCGAAGGCAAGCTCTGGGACGCAGTCCGCGACTTCGAGGAACATCGCCGCATCCAGGCCGCCCTCGGACGCAAAAGCCGCGTGGGCTAAACTTCCCACGACAGGCTGCTAGAGTACTCGGATGGATGCTCACTTCGGCGTGACCGCGCCCTACACCGTAGGCATAGAGGAAGAATTTCAGCTTATCGACCCCGGCACTCGCGAACTCACGCCGGCGGTGGAAGCGGTGATCTCCGCCGGTAACGGCACGGAACTCCTTACTTCCGAACTCTCCCGCTCTTGCATAGAGATGCTCTCGCCGGTCTACGATTCTGTCGCGGAGTTGGCCCACGAATTGCCAGGATTACGCCGGGAGGTAGCCAGTCTCTCGATGAGCGGCGGGGCGGCTCTGGCTTCGGCGGGGACGCATCCGTTCTCGGACCCGACGGGTCAGCCATTGAGCGAGAGTGAGCATCACCGGCAAGTAGAAGAAGAGATGGGTTGGGTGGCTCGGACTCAGGCTATCTACGGGCTGCATGTTCACGTCGCGGTGCCGGATGGCGATGCTGCGGTTCGAGCGATGGGGATGCTCTCGCGGTACGTGCCGCTGTTGAACGCGCTCTCGTCTAACTCTCCCTTCTGGCGGGGGGAGGATACCCGGCTCGCTTCGACGCGCATCAAGGTATTCGAGATCTTCCCTCGCTCCGGCCTCCCGCCCGTGTTCTATGACTGGTCTGGTTTCGAGAATCACATAGACACGTTAGTCGCCTCCGGCAGCGTCCCGGACTATTCCTGGTGCTGGTGGGACGTGAGACCGCATCAGAAGTTTGGCACCGTCGAAGTCCGTGCTCTTGATGCTCAGACAGACTCCGCTTATACCGTTGCTCTGGCGGCCCTGATCCAATGTCTAGTCGCTACCCCTGACAGCCGCCCCCCTGAAGACCCGCTCCTCACCGCCGAGAACAAGTGGCGAGCCGCCCGCTTCGGCATGGAAGCAACCTTCTACGACTTCGCCGCGAAACAAAAAATCTCGGCCCGAGACATGTCCCGTAAATTGGTAGAGGAACTACACCCCATCTCACAAGACTTGCGTTGCGAAGAAGAACTCTCCGGCATTCTAGAGATACTGGATCGCGGCACGGGTGCGGAGCTTCAACGTGCGGCGTTCGCCAAACATGGAACTCTGGAAGATGTCGTGGAGTATTTAGTAGGAGCAACCGCGCCTCACTAGCTTCGAGTCTCTGAGGGTTCGCCGACACATTCCAACGGATGGTACGTGAGTATACTGAGCGTAGTGATGGACTAATATGGGGCTATTCATCTATCGGAAGGAGGCCGAAGGTAGTGCCAGATCTCATCCTCGGCCCACTACTCCGGTATACCGGTAAGAGTGACGCCACCATCTGGGTCGAGACGGACGCCGACTGCGAGGTAGAGGTACGGCTGGAGGAGGCCGTTCATCGCTCGCGAACATTCCGGATT
Source organism: Rubrobacteraceae bacterium (assembly GCA_041748475.1). Lineage (GTDB taxonomy): Bacteria > Actinomycetota > Rubrobacteria > Rubrobacterales > Rubrobacteraceae > JACDDK01. The sequence continues at coordinate 11,793 of JBGTDE010000091.1, forward strand.
GAAGATCACCATTACGCTCTGGTCCACGTCAGCGGTCTGACGAGCGACGCCGTCTACGAGTATTCCGTCGATCTGGATGGCGTGCAAGCATGGCCGGAGCCGGACTCAGCGTTTCCGTCGAGCATAATTCGAACGCTAGGCGAGAAGGAGACGTTCCGGATCGCCTTCGGCTCTTGTCGGGCGGCTGGTCCGCCCGAGACTACGATGTTCGGCAAGAGGGATGAGAGTGACATAGACGCGCTCGACGCACTCGCAACGCGGATGAGCAACGAGCCGTTAGAGTACTGGCCGGACGCGCTTTTGCTGCTTGGAGACCAAATCTACGCGGACGAAGTCTCGCCCGAAACGTTAGAGTACATTAGATCCCGTCGCGATACGAAGAAACCTCCGGGAAAGGAAGTCGCCAGCTTCGAGGAATACACGCGACTGTACTGGGAATCGTGGGGTGATTCGGTCATCCGGTGGCTCCTCTCGACCGTTACGAGCGCCATGATCTTCGACGACCACGACGTGAACGACGACTGGAACACCTCAGAGGCATGGGTCGAACGAATGCGTACCAAACCCTGGTGGAACGGCCGGATCACCGGCGGCTTTATGTCCTACTGGATCTACCAGCACATCGGTAACCTCTCACCAGAGGAATTGGATAAGAACGAGCTGTTCCATCGTGTAAAAGAAGCCGACAATGCCGGACCAATCCTGCGAGATTTCGCCTACAAAGCCGACCGGGACGTGAGCGAGGTCCGTTGGAGCTTCCACCGGGATTTCGGCAAGTCGCGCCTCATCGTCGTTGACTCGCGCGCGGGCCGAATCCTGAAGGAGGGAGATCGTCGCATGGTGGATGACAGGGAGTGGGAATGGGTCCAACAGAAAGCAACCGGAGACTTCGACCACCTTTTGATCGGGACTTCCTTGCCCCTGATTCTGGCCCCAGCCCTCCATCACACGGAATCCTGGAACGAGGCGATTTGCGCCGGAGCGTGGGGCAGAACCGCTGCCCGGATCGGGGAAAGCTTCCGCCAGGCTGTAGACCTCGAACAATGGCCCGCCTTCCGCAAGTCCTTCGACAGTTTCATAGAGCTACTCCGCTCTGTCAGCGCGGGGGAACGCGGCTCCGCACCGAACTCTATAACCGTGCTCTCCGGCGACGTGCATCACACTTACCTCGCAGAGATAGACCTGCCCGCACCCAACTCCGGCAGCCGCGTCTACCAAGCGACCTGCTCGCCTTTCCGAAAATCCATGCCCAGAGCCCTCCGCAGCATCTTCGACTGGGCCTGGACGGGAGAAGGCACATTCATCCCGCGCTTGCTCGCCCGCGCTGCCGGAGTAGAGAGTCCCAGGGCAAGCTGGCACCTGACCCACGACAAGCCCTGGTTCGAGAACCACGTAGCCATCCTCACCCTCGAAGGTCCAGAGAACACCCTGGAGATAGAGAAAGCCGTCTGGAAAAGAGATGCGGGCTCCAGGGTCGCAACCTTGAGAAGGATCTTCACCCACAAACTCTCCTCAAGAGAACCGATACACGACCACAAAAGATAAGGAGAAAGAGATGAGAGTAGTTACCGCAAAAGACATGCAGACCGCCTCCGGCCCCGAGGACTGGTTTACCGGGACGGTCTGGCGGGATGCCGCGCCCGCCGGTCCCTCACCGGATATCGCCGTCAACCGCGTCT
>JBGTDE010000092.1:0-8223 GCA_041748475.1 Rubrobacteraceae bacterium
TGGTCGTAGCCCTCACGGCGGCGAACATCTAGTCTCTGACCAGCTTCGGCGCAGGCGGTCTCGAAGGCTTCCGGGTAGAGTTGCTCTTCCAGAAAACCGTCCGCCAATCCCTGATCCACGAGTATCGTCCGTCCGTCCTCGAAGGGATGCTCACTGACCAACTCTGTAGCGTCGTGGTTGCGCCAGGCTTCCCGGTCGGGGCCGAGGTAGCCGGAGAAAGCTTTCTCGCCCCAGGGGGCGCGGGTCGGAGCGCAGATCGGGGCGAATGCCGAGACGCTCTTGTACAACTCGGGATTCTTCAAGGCGATGGTGAGTGCGCCGTGTCCGCCCATCGAGTGACCGAAGATCCCGCGAGCACCGGAACCTGCCGGAAAGTTCTCCTCGACGATGGATGGAAGTTCCTCGACGACGTAAGAGTACATCTTGTAGTGGTCGGACCACGGTTTCTCGGTCGCGTCTATGTAGAAGCCCGCGCCGGAACCGAAGTCGTAGTCGTCGTCCTCGCCGGGCAAGTCCAATCCGCGTGGGCTGGTGTCTGGGGATACCAGCATAAGGCCGTGTTCAGCTGCTGTTCGCTGGGCTCCAGCTTTCGCCATGAAGTTCTCTTCCGTGGAGGTAAGGCCCGCCAGAAAGTACAGCACGGGGACCGGACCTTCGGCGGCTTGCGGTGGCGTGTAGACGGAGAAGCGCATCGGGGCGGCGCAAGTCTCGGAGTCGTGTTCATGGAAAGAGACGGTGCCGCCGAAGCAGGCGTGTTCGTTGCTGGTTTCTATTCCGGTCATGGTTCCTCTCCGGTCGGTGGAGTTAGAAGTTGACTACGCTACGGATGGATTCGCCCTTGTGCATGAGGTCGAAGGCGGTGTTGATCTCCTCCAACGGCATGGTATGGGTGATGAGCGAGTCTATATCCAGCTTGCCGTCCATGTACCAGTCGACGATCTTGGGTACGTCCGTGCGGCCTCGTGCACCACCGAAAGCGCTGCCGCGCCACGAGCGACCCGTCACGAGTTGGAACGGACGAGTGGAAATTTCTTCTCCCGACCCAGCAACGCCGATGATGACCGACACGCCCCAACCCTTGTGGCAGCATTCCAAAGCCTGGCGCATCACGTTCACATTCCCGATGCACTCGAAAGAGTAATCCGCTCCGCCACCCGTCAGGTCCACGAGATACGGCACGAGGTCTTCTTCGATCTCATCCGGGTTTACGAAGTGGGTCATACCAAATTTCTCGCCAAGTTCCTTGCGAGCGGGGTTGAGGTCGACGCCGATGATCTTGTCCGCACCGACCATCCGGGCGCCCTGTAAGACGTTCAGACCGATCCCACCAAGACCGAACACAACGACGTTCGAGCCGGGTTCCACCTTGGCGGTATTCACGACCGCGCCAACGCCCGTTGTGACGCCACACCCGATGTAGCAGACCTTCTCGAACGGAGCATCCTCGCGGATCTTGGCGAGTGCTATCTCCGGCACGACCGCGTATTCGGCGAAGGTCGAAGTTCCCATGTAGTGATACAGCGGGTCGCCGTTGAGAGAGAGTCGGCTGGTGCCGTCAGGCATGAGACCCTGTCCCTGGGTGATCCGGATCTTCTGGCAGAGGTTCGTCTTTGGGTTCAGGCAGTACTCGCATTCGCGGCATTCCGGTGTGTAAAGGGGGATGACGTGATCCCCTTCCGAAAGACTCGATACACCTGAGCCAACCTCCACTACAACGCCCGCGCCTTCGTGGCCGAGGACCGAGGGGAAGATGCCTTCCGGGTCCGCGCCGCTACGCGTATACTCGTCCGTGTGACAGACACCGGTCGATTTGATCTCGACGAGCACCTCCCCGGCTTTCGGCCCCTCCAGCTGCACCGTCTCTATCTTCAATGGTTCGCCCGCCGCGAACGCCACCGCCGCCTTGATGTCCAAAGTTCCTCCTAAAGTCCGTGTTTCTCTGAACGTACTTTACCGGAATGGAAAGTCCGGTGTTTGGTTGGAGAAATACAGCTTTACGAAGAATTCTTTTCGCGGGGCGCGAAGATCACGATGGTATCGTTCTGGAACGCGATGCGATAGCCGTTGTTGTCGGACGCGAAGGCCTGAGGGTTCGCGCCAGGGTACCGCTTGGATAGGACAGCGTAGCGAATATCGTAGTTCTCGATAATTTCCGCCGAGCGTTCGCCGGAGGGATTTTGGAGGATCCAAGCGGCATCCTCTATCTCGCTGCGTCCCGCCGGGGGTAGGGAGCGCGGGGTTTTTATCCTTTTCTCCGTGAAGGATTGAAGCCGATCATGGGCGCTGAGGGCGAGCATCCCTCGGTTGGTGATGTTGCCGAAAGTTGGGCTGGTGACTATGTTGCCGCCGGACTCATGCTCCCGCAGCCATTCGCCAGCCTCGGCTATATCTTTCGTGAGTATTCCATCGGTGGAGGTTTTCGCGGAGAGCTCCATCGCCCGCGCACTCCAAACGCCTATTAGCGAGAGTGAAATACTGGCTGCCAATATCGCGAACACCAGCGCCGGTACGGTTCCAGACCTCCGCGTTATGGCTGGAGCGTTCGACGCCACGGAGCGCAGAACAATGACAAACACTAGAGCTCCCAGAATAGCCAGCGGCATGCCGAGATCCCGCTCGAAGCGTTGCGGGAACCCGCTCTGTACGGTGCGGCTACCCACGAACAGCACCAGGCACCACAGCGCCAGCGTCGATTTTTCCGCTAGCCGGGACTCGCTCACGCTGCTCCATCGCCATAGGAGTGTTAGGAGTAGGCCCATAAGACCGAGCCAGAAGACCGGCGGCGAGACTCTTTCCGGCAATCCCGAGAGTTCCAGCGTCGGTTGAGTGCCTATGACAATAGAGATCACCTCTCCGCCGGAGCCAGTCCCCGAGCCGGTCACGAGTCCTCCGACCAGATTGGGGAGGTTGTAGATATCCCAGGCGAAAGCCACTGCGAAGAGGCCGAGGAGGGCCATCGAGATCAAGAGCGCCACGCCGGTACGTCGGTGACGGATCAGCAGATACGGCAGGATCAGGAACGAGACCAGTGCGAAGATCAGTACCGCGTAGAGCATGGCGACGGAGTGATATAGCACCACCGACGAGCCGAGCAAACCGAAGAGTAGTATCGAGCGTGGCGCGGGCGAGCGGTAGAGCATTATAAGGGCTGCTACCGCCAGTACAAACAGAAACTGCGCCGAGACGAGGTTCGGGTAACGGGCCTGCGATATGTTCGCGTAGGTTCCGCTGTGGATCAGACCAGCCAGAGCCATCGCCGCCACTCCACACTCCCAACCCCAGAGCCGCTTCGCCAGTGTATAGCACGCGACTGCTGGCAGGAGCAGGAGCGCCGGAGCAAACGCTGGATATAGCTTTATGGGATCCAAGCCGCTCAGATTTGAGATTCCAGCGGTCATCACCGCGAAACCGGGCGGATAGAAAAGGTACTGGTCGAAGTTGCCCTCCAAAAGCATCTGGTTAGCCATGACCGCGTGATTGAATTGATCCCCACCCCTCAGATAGGGCCAATCGTGGAGTACTACCCCCAAGTACCCTCGCACCAAAACGAACGCGAGCACCACCACCACCAGCACACTTCGGACGACCCTACCGGCGAGACCGGGTTCTTCCGAATCCGGGTTCTCTGAAGTGGATCGGCGGTCGCCGAGACCGAAAGCCAGGGCGGCCATCGTGACGAGTCCCAAAGCCACCAAAAGGTAGATGTTTTGTTCTGACAGGGAAGTCCACAGGACTAGGCCGAGGGCCAGTGAGATCAGGGCGAGCGTCGGAGCGGAGAGAGTGGGGGGTGGTTTGATGGTCTCTTCGTCTTGCTGCTGAGTGCCGAAATATAAGTACGCCGCGAGGCCAGAGATGAGCACTACAAGCGCCGACACTATGGTTACCGCCAGAGTTATACGCAAGCTTGAAAGGTTCAAGACTGGTAGGGTGACGGCGGGGATCAGCGTCGCCGAAAGCGCGGCTGAGAATGCGATTCGCTCTACGGCATCCGTCCGCGTTCCGCACAGGCACACGGCCCAGAACCAGCCGGGTACTATCCCGAAGATTATGGCCGCTGTCAGGGCGAGTAGCAGGTCCGGTATCATGTCAGGTAGGATGTTCACTGAGCCAACTCCAACTTTTTGCGGTCGACGGCGAATAGGTCGTATCGTTTGCTTGGCGTTTCGATCAAGGTGAAGGGTGCCTTATCCTCCATTGAGTTAGCGAGTGGACCGTCGTTGCCGACTAGCACGTAGTCGACTTTGTTGCGCCGCAGGATATCGTATGCTTCAGAGACGGTCGGTCCCGAGAAAAAATCCCGCACGTCAATGGAGCCCTGCGGTACTTCTATTCGCTGGCCGGAGACCCGCTCCAGTTCCTCCAGGCTTTCCAGCACCGGCTTTCCACGCAGGCTTATGACATTGGCGTTTGACGAGAAGGCTGGCAGAGCGGTATTCACGGGATCGGTTGCCAGGATCACGCTCGGCTTCTCCAAGTTGCGGTGCAGCCACCAGAATACGGGATCCGAGCGCGCGCTTTCGCCTTGCTGACGACCTTCTCCGTAGGCGTCGGCAAGCCCCGCGAGTGCTGACGGAGCTGCGATTCCAGCCATCAAAAGGACGACCGCAAGGTTCGCGATAAAGAATCCTCGGGGGCCGAAACTGAGTTTCTCCGAGACGAAACGAATCGCTTCCCACGCTATCCAGCCGAGAACGACCGGCCCGGCTAGAAGTATCGGCCATGAGAGCCGGTAGAGTTGTCCTGGAGCGACAATCTTATCCCCGATAAAAGTCGCGACCTGTGGGACGTAACTCGCCACCGTGGCGGTGAACAGCGAACCCAGAAGCAGTTGGGCGGCCACCGAGCCCCGCACGCGCCAGACCAGAAACGGTATCCCCAAAACGAAAGCCGTGATTATGACCGGGTTCAGGATCAGGAACGGATGCATTATATACAAGCCATCCTCCAGCACTCTAATACGCATCCAGACATCACGGATGAAGACCTGGTTCGCAAGCACCGCCGGATGACTGCCGCTAATATCCGCCGAATACAGTGCTGAGGAGAGTGCCTTGCCGGTAGCCACCATATAAAGCAGAGGGAGCACGAGAATGCTTAGCAGGGCCGCCGCCAACGCCACAGCCCGTCCCCAGCTTTCCTTTGAGAGTGGATGGGCCAAAACGTGAACCAGACCGACTCCGGATGTCGCCAGCCCGATGACCGCCAGACCCGCCGGATGCACGCTCACCACCGCCCAACACAGAAATCCAAAGATCAAGAGATGCGCCAGTCGGCGTTTTTTCAGCCACGCCGCCGCGAAGCACAGCGCTATCGGCAGAAAGATGGACCGAGTGACGTTCTTGTCCTGAACCGCGCGGCTAAGAAACTCGCCCCCTATGGAGAACTGCGAAGCTTGCAGGTAGGCCAACATGAAGAGGGAGAAGACGATCCCGGCAAGCAAAGCCGCCCCCCGACTCTCGAAGATCGAGCGCCCCAGCGCGTAGATGGTCAGCAGGGACATCGCAACGAGCGCCGGGGTCAGGTAATTGACCGCCATCGGGATCGGGTCAATACCCGAAACGCGTGCGAGACCAGCTTGCTCCAGCATCCAACCGTTGATCTTTACCCGCGAAAATTCCGGTGCTCGGGTAGCGAAGTACGGGTCGTAGAAAGCGAGCTTGTCTGTATTCAGATACTCCCGAACCCAGGACAGATAGTTCCATGTATCACCGTCAACCCGTGCTACCGTCGCCGCATGAGTCAGTATGCCCACGAGTGCGAGATACGGTATCCACAACCAACGTGTGTGGTCGGAACTCACAACGTCCTTCTCCCCGGTCTCCAACGGGCACCGCACCAGCACGATGACGGCGGCCAGCAGGAACGCGGCCAGCACGCCCCCACAGAACGTCAGATAGAGATTTAGGCTCAGGTTCAGCAGCAGGAAAGGCACGCCGAGGATGCCGAACATACCGACACCGAGAGCGAACGCCGCCGGTAGCATGGCCGCACCGGAAAATACATCCGCCGCGAACCATCGCACCATCAGAGTGCCTGGTGAGATCAGCAGTACGAGGGCGGCCAGAAATGGGATCAAGGGCGCGGTCTCAGCCAATCCCCGGAGAACCACCAATACGAGCAGAGCCCCAAGGCTCATCGCCACGACCAGCGCCTCGAAAGATTTCACGCGCCCGAGCTTGTTCTTCACGCCGCTCGTCTTAGCAGCGGTAACGTCATCAGACAGAACACCGTCAGGACGAGGTAGGAGAGCGCGTCTCCACCCACGTCCGCCAAAGTGCCGCCCAGAGGCGCTCCGACCGCGTAGCCGGAAGCCCACGCGAAGTTGGTCACCGCGAAAGCTATTGCCTGATCCAAGCCCGCCTTCTCTGTACCACGCGAGAAGAGAGCAGTCCCCGGAACAAGCGTGGCGTTGAACGCCCCGGCGGACAGCACGACTAGAATCGCCAACAGCCACGGATTGCCTGTTACAGCTAGCGCGATGAGGATCAGAATAGAGATCAATAATCCGCCGAGTATCGGTGGACGATACCCAACCCTGTCGGACCAGCGACCGAGCAGGGGATGAACTGCGGACTCGAACGCCGCGCTAGCTAAAAAGACCGCTCCGACTGCTGCGGCGCCCCATCCGAGACTGCTCAACTCAAGTGGAACCAGGACGGCTACGGCGGCGAAGATCAGGGGTGAGAGCGTTATAAACCAGAGACCGGTCAAGAGTTGGGGACGCCAGATCGTACGGAGAGATCCGAGCAAGGACTGACGTTCGATCACATCGGGCGCGGGCTCCACAGCGGCCCAGACCGCTATCAGCACACCGACGAACGCGACCACCGTGAAAGCTGGAAAGATGCCGACGACCGCTGCGATGCTTCCGAGTACGGGACCGAGCAATGCGCCGAAGACAGCGGCGCTTATCATAACCCCGATCAACTCTCCTCGCCGCTCCTCCGGAGCGCGGCGCACCAACCAAGTAAACGCCGCTACCCAGGAGAGCGCGCTACCAACACCACCCAAAAACCGAAGAAACACCAAGAACCAGGCCGAATCCGCCAATCCAAAAGCCAAAGTCGCAACCGACATCAAGGCGAGGCCCGTCACTGCCGTCAACTTCACGCCCAGCCGGGAGGCCATATATCCACCCGGAACCGAACCCAAAAGGACACCCGCCCCGAAAGCGCCGCTCAGGACACCGATAGCGGACTTGGAAAGCTCGAACTCATCCCGCAAATACGGGGTCAGCGGGACCAGAGCGGCATAGAAGATAGTGTCGACGAGAACTATCGCGCATGTCAAGGCCAGGAGTCTTCGCACGGCGGTTATTGTAGCGTTCTGTTACAGGATGTGGCGCGAAACTCGCCATTACTCACACCTTTTCTCGAAGAACATTGCAAGAGGATTGAGTTACCGTCCACTGCGAGTGGCTTTACGGCGACGGATGGGAGGGCTGCTAATATCTGTGCGATGAAGTATGCGGCCAAAATATTCACGGACTGGCTCGCCTGGAAACGCCGTCGCCGGGCGAACAAAGTTCTGTTCGTACTTTCGCTTTCGCTGGCTCTGCTCGTAACAGGAGCGTTTACGTGGGCGGTATTCAACCCGGACCCTGGCAACGGAGCCCGGTATCTTGCGTTCTACTGGGTGTGGGGGCTCTGCGCGGTCGGCATAATTCTCGGGATGGCCGAGTATAAAACCAGCCCGCTCAAAAAGGGCCGCGAGCGGGGGCATCTCTTTATTCTGTTGTACATCGGGGCGTTGCTGATAGTGACTCGCGCCCTCAACACGGTTCTGTACGGAGTCTACTAGGGTGTACCGGGCGCTCCTCTTCGACCTCGATGGCACACTGGCGGATACGGACTCGCTGCATCTTCCGGCTTGGTTAGAGATCCTGCGGGTCAACGGCATCAAGGCCGACGACGAGTTTTACATGACCCGGATCAGCGGACGCTCGAACGCTGTGATCGTCCAAGACCTACTTCCACACCTCTCTGAAGCTGAAGGCCGCGAACTCTTCGAAGCCAAAGAAGTGGACTTCCGGGGACGCCTGACCGGAATAGAACCACTCCCCGGCTTGCTCGACTACATCGAAGAAGGCCGCAACCGCGCCATGAAAATAGCCCTGGTCACCAACGCCCCCAGGGACAACGTACCTGTTACCCTAGCCGCCCTCGGACTTGAAGATCACTTCGACGAACAGATACTTGCCGACGATGTGGGAGTTGGAAAGCC
>JBGTDE010000093.1:0-3395 GCA_041748475.1 Rubrobacteraceae bacterium
TTGACCGGCTCACCGGTCTCCCGATCCCAGACGCAGACTGTTTCACGCTGGTTGGTGATGCCGATGGCGGCGATTTGATCTGGAGACACCCCAGCGTCCTTGAGAGCGCCTTGCATAACTTCGAGGGTTACGTCCCAGATCTCATTAGCATCATGCTCCACCCAACCAGGCTTCGGATAGTGTTGCGTAAACTCTTTTTGCATCTCTCCGACGGTCGCACTGTCGTGATTGAAGACTATCGCCCGGCTGGACGTGGTCCCCTGGTCTATCGCCAGAATGAATTCCCCTGCCATACACTGTCCTTTCTGTCTTTCCCCAATACAGTCGTCACCACGGTTCCCTTCCCGCCGACCACCTCCCAACAGTCCGTACAAAACAACCTGCCTAGATTCCCAGATCAGCATACCTGACTTCGGAGTTTCATGCGACGCTTTACGACTTCACGGCATCTAACTAACTCACGTCTATACGCACTGAAAGTTCGACCGAATCCTGGACGGGGTTTGACCGCCATTCCAGATATCGACGGGACATTCATTGACAGTCGTAGCCCCTATCCGTGTCCAATATTCGATTGAGCGTATAATCGTCGAATGTTGGATCTCAGCTATCGGGACGACTAATTCCCCGCACAAAGAGATCTGGTAGTCCATCCGACACGTAAACAAATTAGGGAACGACCCACCTGCAATCGGAAGGATAGAACGTGAAGAGTGTCAAGGATATAAAGGGAGGAATTTTCGCTTTCGGGAGCGTCTCGTCTACCTCCGGTTCGCTGTATCCTTCGATCATGCTGGAGCAAGCGGGCATCGACTATCGCGAGGATCTCAAGGAGACGATCTACACTGGTGGTCACGACGCTACGGCCCAGGCAGTCGCCAACGGTCGGGTTGACGCGGGTGGGCTTGAGGATCGCATCCTGAACGATTTCATAAAAGAAGACGTTATAGACAAGAGTAAGATCAGGGTGATCCAAGAGTCCGAGCCTATCGAGGGATATCCGTGGGTCATCCGCGACGATCTCGCCGACAAAGACGAGAAAGCTCTAACGGACGCTTTCCCCAACATCAAAGATCCTAAGTTCCTGGACCTCCTCCGTGCTGAAGGCTATAAGAAGGTCAAAGCCTCGGACTACGATTACGTTGAGAAGAAGGCCCGCGAACTTGACCTCATTGCCGAACAAAAGTAGCTACGACTCGCAACTCTCCCTGGAGGGCGTCACCGTCCGCTACGGTGACGTAGCCGCCCTCGAAGAAGTGAGCATCGCGGTGCAACCTGGCGAGAGCCTGGCGATCATCGGGGCTTCGGGGGCGGGCAAATCTACTTTGTTCCGAGCATTGACTCGGAGTGTGGCGCTGGATGGAGGTGGTATCTCCGTCGGAGGGCGGGATCTCTACAGACTATCTAGTCGGGATCTCAAACAGGTACGGCGGCGCATAGGGACAATATACCAAGCTTACAACTTGATCCCACAGCTCTCCGCAGGCGTTAACGCTGCCCTCGGTGAAGTCGGCGCGATGGGAGCCCTCCAGACGGCCCGAGTCTTTCTAGCTGGTCCAGAGCCCGGCCTCTCCAAAAAAGTGCGGGCCGCGCTACAAGAAGTTGGACTCGCGGATAAAGCTGATGCCCGAACTACGGATCTCTCAGGCGGTCAGCAGCAGCGAGTGGCCGTGGCGCGATTGCTGGTTCAGCGTCCGGATCTCATCCTGGCGGATGAACCTTTCGCAGCCGTGGACCCGGTGACGACGGAGAAAGTCCTGGAGACCTTATTGGAATTGAACGGCGCGGGCTCTACACTCATCATAAACCTGCACGATGTGGAAATCGCCCGTCGATTCCCACGCATCCTGGCACTTCGGGAAGGCCGAGTCCTATTCGACGGGCCACCCAGCATCCTTGATGAAGCGAAGCTCGCGGAGATATACGCCGGGGATCCAACCGTGAGCCACGATAAAGAGCCTGTAGACGCAAACTTCCGGCGCTTGCGCGAAGAACAAGCTCGAATATTGGAGGGACAAGATGGCATCTCCGCCCACTGAACACACCGGGGTAGGCGGCGCGATACCGCGCGTAGACTGGAAGATCAGCCTGATTGTCTTGGTCGTTCTCGGCCTCACCGGATACAGCGCCTACGGCGTGGGCTTCGACCTTGTCGAACTGTTCTCCAACGCCGGTCCCGTAGAACGCTTCGTCTCCGAGATGTTCCCGCCGGACTTCTCCACCGCGACCCTCCAGGCGACCGGCACGGGCATCCTCGAGACCTTCCAAATGTCCTTCCTGGGGGCGCTTATCGGCGCGATCGCGGCCTTCCCGCTCGCCGCCCTCGGTACCCAGCAAGCCCCCACCACCGGCGCATCCAACAGCGAGCGTCTGCTGCGCGCCATCCCCTACCACCTCGCGCGCTTTCTCCTGAACATCTTTCGCTCCGTCCCGGATATCCTCTGGGCGCTAGTCTTTGTAGTCGCCCTCGGCCTCGGTCCATTCCCCGGCACCCTCGCCCTCGCCGTCCACTCAGCGGGCGTCCTGGGCAAGCTCTACAGCGAGACCTTAGAAGCCGTCCCATCCCGTCCCGTCGAAGCCCTCCGCTCCACAGGCGCTAGTGGTTTCCAGAGCTTCCTCTTCGGACGATTGCCCCAGGCCGCGAGCAACTTCACCTCGCTCACGCTCTACCAGTGGGAATGCAACATCCGCTCCGCAACCATCCTGGGATTCGTGGGAGCCGGTGGCATCGGGCAGCAAATACTCATCTCCATGAACCTCTTTGACTACCCCAAAGTAGCCACCCTCGTAGGCGCGACGATAATAGTAGTGTTAGCCGTGGACCGCTTCTCGGCAGCGGTGCGACGACGGTTGGTTTACTGAGTTTTGGATACGAGCCTGTTCAACAACGCTTTCCATTCGTTTTCGACATCGCGCCCGACAAATAGATGGTCGATCAAGCCTTGATGAAAAAGGTCGATGAAGCGCTTCAAGTCGGATTTACGAGATGCCCACTGATCCTTCCCATCCAGAAAAACGATATGCTGAACCCGTGGTGCTTCGGAACGTTCTTCGAAGTCCCGCAACTCTCGACCAACCAACGCGCACTCATACACTGCGTCGCTCATCTTACTGCCGCCGCGAGTCTTTCCCCAATACTCCTTGATCTCCCAAACTAAACTTGGAGAGTTTAAAGATGGGATCGCTCCGTCGAGATTCCGTGCGGTGACATGGAGTTGTTCGTTGGCTACCCATACGCAGCGACGCAAGGGGTTCTTGACGAATCCTGTCTCTACATCCAGACAATGCTCTCCCGCAATGTAGGAAGCCGCAGCTACCATAGCCGCCGAAGACTGGTGATGATCCTGGCTCTTCGTCTTGACCTTCTTTACCTGCGCTCCGATTCTTTCACAGTG
>JBGTDE010000094.1:0-2970 GCA_041748475.1 Rubrobacteraceae bacterium
TATCCACTCACGGGATTGCCGGAAGGAACCCGGATCACAGATCTAACCGTAAACAAGAACCGTATGACGCTCTTCGGGGATGTGGAGAGCTTTGATCTCGGTTGATAAGGGGGCCATTTGCTGCTATCTTCCCTTCTGGCCGGAGGGGGCGCTCGGTAGATTTTGGTGGTACCGTCCCATCCTAAGCACACAATCCGCGGCGGGATACCGAAGGGGGTAATCCTGGCATCAGCGCGTAAGCCGCGACGGGAGAATTAATGATTCAGTTCAGCAACGTCACTAAAGTCTACGATAACGACACAGCCGCGCTCGAAAAGGTCGACCTCAATATCGAGGCGGGTGAATTCGTCTTCCTCGTCGGTCAGAGCGGCTCGGGTAAGAGCACGATGGTTCGTCTCATACTCAAGGAGCTTGAGCCGTCGGCGGGGGCGATCTTCGTGAACGGCACGCGTCTGTCGTCCGTATCGCGCCGGAAGGTACCGAAGCTCCGGCGGGATATAGGTTGCGTCTTTCAGGACTTCAAGCTGCTGCCAAACAAGACGGCGGCCGAAAACGTCGCCTACGCGATGGAAGTTACTGGGCAGCGGCGGCGAGCCATAAGGACAAAGGTGCCGCAGATCCTGGATCTCGTCGGACTCTCCGGTAAGGTGGACAAGTTGCCGGGTGAGTTGTCGGGTGGCGAGCAGCAGCGGGTGTCGATAGCTCGTGCGTTCGTTAGTCAGCCGCCGATACTGATTGCCGACGAGCCGACGGGAAACCTCGACCCGGATACAAGCGTCGGTATCATGCAGCTTCTGCACCGGATCAACCGCGTAGGCACTACAGTGCTGGTCGCCACACACGACCGTGAGATGGTCGATGTGATGCGTAAGCGAGTAGTAGCTCTTGAAAATGGCCGCGTCGTGCGTGACATGGTCAAGGGGGGATACGCCAGTGAAGCTTAATATCGGATTCTTTCTACGAGAAGCTCTCCGCAACATCCGCTCGAACTGGCTGATGAGCGTGACTGCGGTAACCACGACGTTTATCTGCATCCTGGTCCTTGGCGCGGGGCTTGTCCTGAGCGCTCATATCGAGGGGATTATTGGCAGTGTGCGGGGTGATGTCGGGGTGACGGCTTTCTTTTCGCAGGATGCGAAGCAGAAGGAGATAGATGAGGCTCGTAAGACTGCGGAAGGGTATTCAGAGGTTTCGTCGGTCAAATATGTGAGCGAGCAGCAGGCGCTCGACGAATTCAAGGCGACCTTCAAGGAACAACCGGAGATCTACGAGGACATTGGAGCCGATGTACTGCCCGCCAAATTGGAACTGAAGCTGGAAGACCCCGCCGCTGCGGACACGGTCGCGGACAAACTCAAAACCGAAGGTTTCGCGGCGGGAGATTTGCGCTATCCGCAGCAGACGATTGACCGGGTAAACGACGTGACGGGGTATATGGTCTTTGGGTTGCGGGCTGCGACGGTGTTGTTTCTCATATCTAGTGTGCTTTTGATCTCTAACGCGATACGACTCTCTATCTTCGCCCGGCGAAAGGAGATTGAGGTGATGAAACTCGTCGGCGCTTCGGATGGTTTCGTGCGGACGCCGTTCGTCTTCGAGGGATTGATGCAAGGTTTGATCGGTGCGGCCCTCGCGGCGATCTCGGTCGTATGGCTGAACCTCTTATTTGTGGACTGGGCGCGGAATCAGATCCCGTTTTTCCAGATCTCGGGCGATTCCGTGAACACCTTGTTGATCCTCGGAGTGCTGTTGCTCGTTGGAGCCGTGATCGGGGTTCTAGGCAGCTTCCTGTCCGTGACACGCTTCCTGCGCGTCTAAGGCTCGACTCTAGGCCAAAACGCTCCATGATAGACTCAAAGAGTGATCTTAAAATTCTTTAGTAATCTCCTCAAGCCATGATTCTCCCAGCAATCCTCGTCAAACGTGGGAACTATTCGGTGGCTGATCCGCTTTTCGTCGAGGAGCGACGCCCCGTGCTGGTCGCCAAAAAACTGCGGCGCGGCGCGAAGGCGGGGGATATCGTTCTCGTGAACGTCCGCGAGAAGGCTCGCTCCCTGCGCGGCGAAGTCACGCGGGTGCTCGGACCTTCCACCGATCCGCGCAACGTATACGAAGCTCTCTTCGCATCCGTCGGCATACCCAACAAGTTCTCGGAGAAAGTCGAAGCCGAAGCCGCAGAAGTAGCGACCGTGGACTACGCGGATGACCCCGACCGCGAAGACCTGCGCGACCTTCCGACCGTAACTATCGACGGCGAAGACGCAAAAGATTTCGACGATGCCATCTCCATCGAGAAAACCGATGCTGGGTATTCGCTGCACGTGCATATCGCGGATGTCTCGCGGTACGTGACACCTGGTGGGCCGCTCGACCGGCAGGCCGCGTACCGGGCGAACTCCGTGTATCTGCCGGGAACAGTCGCCCCGATGCTTCCGGCGCGGCTCTCCGACGAAGTTTGTTCGCTACGGCCAAACGAGGAGCGAGCAGCGGTTACCGTGGAGTTGGATGTTTCGGAGTCGGGAGAAGTTGTGCGGAGCCGGGCTTTCAGGAGCCGCATACGGAGTGATGCTCGGCTGACCTACGAGGGCGTGGATACGTTTCTGAGTGGCTCGGGTGAAGTAGAGCAGCCTGAACTAATTCAGACGGCCTACGATTTGTCGCGGAAGCTCAAGACGCGAGCAGCGGTGCGTGGAAAGTTGGAATTGGGCGGCAGCGAGCCGGAGTATGAGTTGGACCCCGAGGGCGTGCCGATGGCTGCTAGGGTTCGGCGTTCAACGGTGGCGCGGGAGTTGATCGAAGAGCTAATGGTCCTGGCGAACGAGGCGGTCGCGAAGCTGTTGCGAGGCCGACCGGGAGCCGTATACCGGGTCCACGAACAACCGGACACCGAACGCCTGGAGATGTTGGGCAAGAGGCTGGCGGCTGTTGGCCTGGAGTTCGAGCCCACGCCCGAGAACCTCGGCACTATCG
>JBGTDE010000095.1:0-4766 GCA_041748475.1 Rubrobacteraceae bacterium
CGATCTACTAAGTCCTGATCCCACCCCCGGCTCATGTCCCGGCAAAACCGGCTGATGCGCGGCACGGTCATGCCACCATATAAACTATCTACCTCGCTGGCGAATCCAACCCGCGCCCGCACCTCGATACTCTCCTCCACAACGTCGTAGCCGAGCACCCTGGCACTCCCGCCATCTGGCCGCCTGAATCCCATCAAGGTCTTTATGGTCGTTGTCTTGCCCGCGCCGTTCGGTCCCAAGAATCCATAAACTGATCCTTGCTGAACCGTGAGATCCAAACCGTCCACCGCAGTCTTCTTCCTGCCATACCGGGCCACAAGCCCAACTGTCTCTATAGCAGGAGTCTCCCGCATGTCTTCCTCGACCGCACTCTGCGTAAGCTCCTCAGTCATCACGCCTCCCCTTTCATTGCCCGCCCATGAGCGCGGTCGAACTCCGTATCAACGCGCTCCCACAACTCATCTTCCGAGATCCCCAACCCGACCGCGTCCTTCACGAGCAACTCCAACCTCTCGAAGAAGGACTTGATCCGGGCCTCCCGAGCGACCTCGCCCACGTCCCCGGCGACCACCGTCCCAACGCCAGGACGACTCTCTATGAGCGCGGCCCGCTGCAACTCGTTGTACGCCTTGACCACCGTATTAGGCGCGACCGTGAGATCCTCGGCCAAAGCCCGTACCGTCGGTAGCCGATCCCCGGCCACCAAAGACCCAACCTCCACCGCGTGACGTACCCCGTCCACGATCTGAACGTATATAGGCACCCCACTCCGCCCATCAACATCCATCCACAGAGCCGCCAAACCAACCTCCTCTACAGCATTGTATTATTAAACTAACACAATGCTACAGCATAGGGATGGCCTGGTCAATAGAGTTTTTGGAGGTTACGGGTTCCAGACTTGAGGGATCTCGCCGGAGAGGTTCGCGAAGACGACCGTGGAGACATCCGAGTTCCAGAGTTCGCGGGTTACCACGGCGGCATCGGACATGGTCTGGCCGGGGCTTACACCTGTAATGAGTACGGCGGCGCGGGAAGATGCGGGGAGTCCGCGCAGGGACCCTTTCGAGAGGGCACGGGCGAAAGCTGACGCTGTGATACTTCCACCGAGGTTAACGCCGGTTAGTTCGGCGAAGATCTCCGGTCGGTGGACGTTCTCCGGCTCGACGGATTTGCCGAGCGCGTCGATGCCACCAACAGCCACGACGAGGCTGACGTTGTCCGGGAGGAGTGGCTCATATTCGGCGGTCCCCTTTATAGAGCGGTGGCGAGCGCCGTCAGCCTCCACCAGAACGACATCGACCAGTCGCGCTATCTCCCCGAAATGCTCCGGCGGGACGCCACCTATGCGGCTCTTCGAGATGCGCTCGCCGCCAAGCACAACGACACTGGAGGATTCGAGAGCTTCCTGAGTTTCGTTCAGCAGCTCCGTGAGGTCTTCGGAGACCACCAGCGGCCCGAGGTCGCCGATCTCCGTAAGACCCATCTTGGTCGTCGGGGAAACCACCACTTTCATGCCAGCGGCGGAAAGCTCGGCGGCCATGTGGCGGATCGCGGAGGATTTTCCACCGGCACCGGCGAAGGCCACGACATCCCCCGACGAGATACCAAGAGCCTCGTATAGTTTCAAAGCACCCCCATCCACAGCGATACCACTGTATTTGTAGTTTCAGTCCCATGTTACATTATACGGGAAGACGTGTGTGCTATATGCTATGTTAGTCATTATGATTTGCGAGTGTGAGAGAGTTCGTGGATTATATGTAGGGTGGCTAGGGTAGTTAGGAGCCTCAACGGGTTCTTGTATAGAAAGGAGCGTCCTTGACAGAGCAGCGAGAACGGGTCGCGGAGTTTAGTAGGGAATTACGAGAGGGTCCGGAGCCTTCGGACCGGAGTATCAAGGAGATCATCGAGGCTTTGCGACCTCAATTGCAGGAGCTTGTCGCAAAGCAGACGGAGTTAGCCAAGACGGAGCTTGTGCCGGTAGCTCGGCAGGCGGGCATCGCGATCGGATTGCTGGTGGTTGGAGCGGTCTTCGCGCTATTGTTTTTGGTGTTCTTCTCGTTATTCGGGGTTTACTTGTTGAACGAGGTTTTGGGGCTTTCGATGTGGCTTTCCGCGTTAATTGTCTCTGTTATACTGGCGATAGTCGGTGGGGTCTTGGCCGGTATCGGCGCAGGTAGTTTGAGGAGTTTGGATCCCAAACCGCACCGCACCATCCGTACCCTGCAGCAGAACGTTGAGTGGTTCAAGGGGCAGTTCAAGTCATGAGTGAGATACCAGAGCGCATAGAGCGCGAGATGTTCGAGATCCGGGGCCGCATGGCACCCGATGTGACAGACCTCAAAAAGCACACCGAGCCAAAAGTACTTGGGCAGCGGGCTAGCGGCACGATCAAGTCGAAGATCAAAAGTGCTGTCTCGGGACTCGGCAAGAGCATCGCGGATTCCGCCCGCAGGCAGGCCAAAGCCGCAAGCGAAGCACGGACCAAGAAAGACCCTTCGCGCTTCACTGATGCCGTCAAGAGTGATCCCCGCCCAATGGTGTTGCTGGCAGTCGTAATGGCCGTAAGCCTCATGATGATCCGGAAAGTCACCAACGGTCGCGACTGACCCGCCGCCCGCAACACCCCAAACGCACGTACACTTTCAGCCCGTAGGCGGGGTGTCCGGGGACATGACCCTGGCCGCCCTGATCCAAGCCGGAGCATCACTCCAAAACATACAAAATCACCTTGAGACCCTGAAAGTCTCTCACGAAATAACAACAAGCCCCACACAAGTCTCCGGCACTCAAGCCCTCCAGGTCACCGTAACCCACCCCGAACAACACACCCACCGAACCTTCGGAGACATCCAAACCCTCATACAAAACGCAGACCTACCAGAGAGAGCTGCGGAACATGTCCTGAAAGCCTTCCGACGACTGGCCGAAGCCGAAGGTTTGGTACACGGACGCCCACCCGAAGACGTAACCTTCCACGAAGTCGGGGCAGTTGACTCTATAGTGGATATCGTTGGAAGTTGCGTGGCGCTTGAATCACTTGGCGCCAACAGCGTGAGTTGCGGTCCCTTGCCGATGTCGAGTGGAGTCGTGTCGGCATCTCACGGGCTAATTCCCGTCCCTGGCCCCGCCACGCTCGAAGTTCTGAGAGATTCCAGAATCCGGTGGACAGAAGAACGTCGCGAGACGACCACCCCGACAGGCGCCGCGCTGATGCACGCTTTCACCGACGGCAAATTCACCGAAGCAGCCCCAAGCATGACGCTCCGGTCGATAGGTTACGGAGCGGGACGAGCTGAACTCGAACACGCACCGAACCTTCTGCGGGTCGTCGTCGGAGAAATCGAAGATACGCCTGTGGAGGTAGTCCTGATCGAGGCGAATGTAGACGACGCTTCGGGAGAGATACTCGGCTCCACAGTGGATCGGCTCATGGAAGCAGAGGCGTTGGATGCCTGGCTAGAGCCAATCTTCATGAAGAAAGGCCGCGGCGCGTACAAGATATGCGCGTTAGTGGAAGAAACAGCAGTGGAAGACTCTGCGAGCTTGTTGATGCGCGAGACCGGTTCCCTCGGTGTTCGCTATCGGGGTATGAGTCGCGTTGTTGCTGAGCGGCGCGTCGTTGAAGTGGAGTTGTCTTGCGGGAGATGTGTCATCAAAGTCGGCAGCCTGAACGGCGAGGACTTTACCGCCGCCCCCGAACACGCCGATGTCGCCAAACTAGCTAAAAAAAGCGGTCTACCTTTGCCACGAATCTACAGGGAAGCTCTAGCGGCGTTCGAGAAGATGGAAGGTCGCAAAGTCTGATGCCGTCTCCGGAGAAGCCTGAATAGAAGACTTTGAGAAATGCAAAGGACCGGGGGGATGCCCGGTCCTTTGGTCCCGCGGTTGTGAATAAGTGAGTTTAGACCGGGCTAACGTTCTCCGCTTGCATCCCCTTCTTGCCCTGGGTCGCCTCGTAAGAGACCTTCGAGCCCTCTTCGAGGGACTTGAAGCCCGAGCCTGCTATACCGCTGAAGTGTACGAAGAGATCCTCGCCACCATCGTCGGGAGAGATAAAGCCGAAGCCCTTCTCATCGTTGACCCACTTCTCTGTTCCTTGGGCCATTACAGGAGCCCACCTTTCCTTTACGGGATCCCACCCCAAACAAAACAGCCACCCTATTTTTCTCGGGCGACCTTGCCTTGAAGCTACGACCCTGTTTCAACTACAGAACCTATTGTAGTACATATTGAGCGCTCGCCGCAACCACATCCAACACTTTTGGCTCCCGGATCGTGAAATCTCCGCGAGTGTCTTAGAATAACCCCATGAAAAACTCTCAAGAAACTCTCCGCGAAACCACACAATCAATCATCCTGGGCAATGACACCGTCACCCTGGAACGCACGCTGAAACTCCTGCGGATCACGGGCAAAGACCCCATCGGGATGCTGAATGCCATTCTGACAAACGACGTGCTAAAAGAAGGCAACGCCGGTGTCTACGCCATGCTCCTAAACCCCAAAGGCCGCATTCAGACCGACTTGCGCGTGCTCAAGAGCGGCGAGGATGTCTTAGTCGCCACAGAACCCGAAGGCTTCGACGCGGCACGTGAGATACTGGGCCGCTACGCACCGTTCTCCCGCGCAAAGTTAGAGGAACTTGCTGACTGGAGAGTCCTTGGGGTTTATGGACCGGCGGCGGGCGAGTTGCTTGGCCTGGATCTCCCAGAGCACGCAACCTCTGAAGTCAGCGTCGATGGAATCACCGTACTCGCGGC
>JBGTDE010000096.1:0-6713 GCA_041748475.1 Rubrobacteraceae bacterium
TTGTACCGGATGCAGGCTCGCGCCATCGCTGAGGCCGCGAAGGATTTGAAAGAGGCTGGGGGCGATCCTAGAGTCGAGATCATGGTTCCTCTGGTTGGTTTCCGACCGGAGTTGGCAAGCGTCCGGGCTGAGATCGAGGACGTTGTCGAGCAGGTTATGGGCTCAGGAGCCAGCATTCCGATAGGCACCATGATCGAACTGCCCCGAGCCTGTGCCGTCGCCGACAAGATAGCCGGTGAAGCTGACTTCTTCTCTTTCGGCACCAACGATTTGACCCAAACCGTCTGCGGACTCTCCCGCGACGATGCCGAAGGCGCTTTCCTCACACGGTATCTCGAAGGCGGAATTCTCTCCAGAAACCCCTTCGAGACCATTGACGTGGACGGTGTCGGGCGATTCGTGTCGATGGCCTGCGCGCGAGGGCGAGAGGCAAATTCGTCACTCAAACTAGGTATCTGTGGCGAGCACGGCGGTGATCCCGAAAGCATAGAGTTCTTCCACGAGATGGGCCTGGACTACGTGTCCTGTTCGCCTTATCGGGTGCCAGTTGCTCGGTTGGCCGCAGCGCAAGCGGCGATAAAGGCTGGTGACTGAGACGGAACCAATGTGGCCGCAAGGTGTCTGTCGTCGAAGATGCCGCGGCGACGATTGTTCGTTGCCGCCGCTAGGATTGATTTCCGCGAAAACTTTTGTGGAAATCGTTGCTGATAGCTTAAATCCTTGAACAACTCGTGTACAACTGCTTTGATACGGAAACTTTCGAGGGAGTACAAAGTGGGCTTGAAGTATTGGCGGAAGCGGAACGACAGAGGATCTTCATGAACGTTCGTCAGGCCAACGGGCTTGGTAGGGTTCATACGGCCAAGCCTGGAGGGAAAGTGACGTACTGCGGCAGGGTGGTCGACGAGGAGGAGTGGCTCATTACCTCCAAGACGCTTGACTGCACCGGGTGCGTAAAGGCTGGTGCGCCTCAGCCTACGGAGTCCGAAACCTCCGGTAGGTGAGATTTCCATGCGGGGTGTCAGCGACTTCACTAAAGGAATAGGACGTTTGCGACGATAATGTAGAAGGTTCTTATCTTGCACTATCGGAGGAAGGCGAACGTGCTCTACTCGAATATCCATGTTCTCGCGTCGTTCAGATAGATATGCCCTCGGTCGTGACGACTACCGGACGGGTCGAGAATGACCGGACGCTTCGCCTAATTAGAGCGTATCGAGCGTCCGGGGACCAACGCGCCATTCGGGAGTTGTTCAAGGAGCACGGACGCATCCTCAACCATATCGTGCGACGCTATTCTGGCTCGTCCAATGAATCGTATGAAGACTTGCTGCAGGTTGGATATGTGGGGCTCGTCAAGGCGGTAAACGGGTACAAGATCGACTCGTCCGCCAAGTTCAGTTCGTATGCGTATTCGATGATTGATGGTGAGATCCGTCACCACTTCCGCGATACGGCCCTGGTCAAGCGACCTAGATGGGCTCGTAGCTTGTACTCGAAGGTCACTGAGGCTACTAACAGGTTGACCGCCGAGCTTGGAAGGCCGCCGGTGGTCGAGGAGATCGCGCACGAAGTCAACGTCACGCCTGCTGGTGTTCTGGAGCTTATGAAGCTCTTTCTGGACACGAATGTGGCCTCGTTGGACGGCGAGCGTGAGAACGAGAACGGTGTGGATGTAGGCGCGATCAGGAACATTCAGTACGAACCTTTCGCGTTACCGCTAGAGGACAAGATACAACTTGACGAAGCTCTGCAAACTCTCTCCGAGATCCAACGCCAGGTCGTGCACCTGTTTTTCTACAAGGATCTCTCTCAGATCGAGATCGGCCAGATGCTGGACCTCTCTCAGCGCAAAGTGTCACGAATCATTGTTTCCGCTACGAAATCCCTGCGCGGTGTTTTGACTTCCAAAGAGTAGCCGCAGAGACTTTCTATACAATACCCGCCGAATGCGGAGCCTGGAAAGCCAGCCATCAGGGAGCAACGTGGGTTTCTTTAGCGAGCTTGGAGACAGAGTTGTAGGTGCGCCGTCGATCCTATCGGCGAATTTCGCTCACCTGGCACGAGATGCCCAGAGAGCCCGCGACGGTGGAGCCGAGTTGATCCACTTCGACGTCATGGACAATCATTTCGTCCCAAACCTGACGGTTGGACCCGCAGTCGCAGCCTCGCTCACCGTCGCTACCGAACTACCAATAAACGCTCACCTTCAAGTGTCGTACCCTGACAACCTCATACCCGCTTTCGCCGAATCCGGAGTCCAGAGCATCGCCGTTCAGCCGGAGGTAGTAACACATCTGCACCGCACCCTAGAGTTGATCCGGGCGTGCGGCTGTGAGGCCGGGATTGCACTCGCGCCATCGACGCCGCCCGAGAAGATACGTTGGGCTTTGCCATATCTGGATTTCATCATCGTGATGAGCGTGGATCTCGGTTTCGGAGGGCAGTCTTTTATCCCAGAGATGACGGATAAGGTGCGGGTATTGCGCGAGTCTAGCGACGTTCCAATTGCCGTGGACGGTGGGATAGATGCTGAATCCGCGCCCGTGATGGTTGAAGCCGGTGCGCGGGTCTTGATAGCTGGATCCGCGGTCTACAAAGGAGAGCCCGCCGAGGAGATGGAGAAGATCATTACCGCCGGGCGCGATGCGCTTGCGTAAGGCGTTTACTTGTCCGGTGGGCTGTCATATGGTAATTTTCGCTCGTAGCTTTCAGGGGCGGGTGTAATTCCCGCACCGGCGGTGACTCCACAGAGGAAGTCCTCTGTGAGACAGCCCGCGAACCTTTGGGGAATACCGCCCGAAGGTTGAGCCGGTGAAGGTTCTCTAGAACCGTAGTCCGGCGCCGACGGTCAGAGTCCGGATGGGAGAAAGGAACACTTGGCGAGCGAAGCGTTAATGGAACGCGCCCGCGACCTCGCGGAGCGTGGGCGGTATACCGTCGCGCCTAATCCTATGGTTGGAGCCGTTGTCTCCGTTGACGGCGAGCCGGTTGGCGAGGGTTATCATGTTCGTGCGGGTGATCGTCACGCCGAGATACATGCCCTGGATCAAGCAGGTGCCGCAGCACGGGGCGCGACCATGCACGTCACGCTGGAACCCTGCAATCACCACGGAAAAACTCCACCATGCACCGAAGCCATATTGCGCTCCGGAGTCTCGAAGGTCGTAACAGGATACTTAGACCCGGACCCCCGGATGCGGGGACGTAGCGTAGAGCTTCTGCGGGAGGCTGGCATCGAAGTCGAAGTGGTGGGAGGTGCGGAATTCGAGGTTCAGAATGAGCAATTTTTTCACTACATGAGAACAGGAAAGCCGTTCGTGCATCTAAAATTAGCAATGAGTTTAGACGGCAGGATCGCGGCTTCGGGCGGCGACAGCAAGTGGATCACCACAGAAGCCTCCCGACACCGGGCGCACCTCCTACGAGCCGAAGCTGGTGCCGTATTAATAGGCGCGGGAACCGCCCGCAACGATGATCCACTCTTGCTACCAAGAAACCTCCCGGATGAGCCACCGCGTGTAACCCGTGCGGTCCTCGACCCACGCCTCACCACGCCGCTTGACGGACAGCTTGTAGCAACGTCTCAGGACGCACCAGTAATCCTGTTCGCGTCTCAAGAAGCTCCGCAAGACCGGGTGCGACAGTTCGAGAGAGCCGGTGTCGAAATAGTTGGCATTCAAACGTCCGAGACTGGCCTGGATCTCGATTCTGTACTGGGAGAGTTGGGCGCGAGGGGAATCCGCGGCGTGTTGGTTGAAGGGGGTGGCGAGACCGCAAGCCGCTTCCTTAAGCAAGATCTGGTTGACAAAGCCACTCTGTTCTACGCGCCGAAAATTCTCGGAGCGGAAGGCGTTCCGGCGATTGGAAACCTTGACTTGAAGCGTGTGGCGGACGCGAGTCAGTTGGGTGTCTCAGCCGTCGAGCAACTGGATGGCGATTTGGCGGTAACTCTGTACCCGAAAAACAACTTTAAGGAGGGAGATGTTCACCGGGCTAATTGAAGCTACCGGGCGAATCGAGATCCTGGAGGACGGACCAATGACGCGCATTGGAATCTCCGCCACGCACGGAGCCGTGGAAACTTCCATCGGGGATTCCGTATCCGTGAACGGTGTTTGTCTGACCGTTAGCGAGTTAGAAGACGGCCTGATGAATTTCTTCGCCATGCACGAGACGCTTCGGCGTACAGCTCTTGGTGATCTTCGAGTTGGGAGTCCGGTTAATTTGGAGTTGGCGATGCGGGCCGGGGATCGCTTCGGCGGTCATATCGTGCAGGGGCATGTGGACGGGGTCGGTATGGTCGCCGATGTTCGGCCCGAGGGAGACGCGGAGATTTGGACCTTCGAGGCGCCGCCCGAAGTATTGCGCTACACCGTCGAGAAAGGGAGCATCTGCGTCGATGGAATCAGCCTGACCGTTGTCTCCGTGGACGACGAAGGTTTCACCGTCTCGATCCTACCTCAGACGAGGGAAGCTACGAACATGCGTGAGCTTACGATGGGGGACAACGTGAATTTGGAGGCCGATGTTATAGGCAAGTATGTGGAGCGGCTTTTGGAGCCGCGGCTGGCTGTTATGAAAAACGACGATAGGAGAAAAGATGCCGTTTAGTCCGATAGAGGAAATCATCGAGGACATCAAAAAAGGCAAGATGGTTATTGTCTGCGACGACGAGAACCGGGAGAACGAGGGCGACCTTACGATGGCCTCGGAGCTTGTGACCGCCGACGACATCAACTTCATGGCAACGTATGCCAAAGGGCTGATATGTCTGCCGATGTCTGGTGAGATCATCGACCGCCTCAAGATTCCGGCGATGGTGACGCACAACTCGGATCCGATGGACACTGCGTTCACCACCTCCATAGAGGCGAAAGCCGGTGTCACGACGGGGATCTCAGCCGCCGACCGCGCCCAAACCTGCCGCGTGGCCGTCGATGACGCGACTGGCCCGGATGATTTGGTAATGCCGGGTCATGTCTTCCCGTTGCGAGCTCGTCCCGGTGGTGTGCTGGAGCGTGGAGGCCAGACCGAGTCCGCAGTGGATCTTAGCCGTCTTGCGGGTCTCAAACCTTCTGGGGTTATCTGCGAAATAATGAACGATGACGGCACGATGGCCCGCGTCCCCGACCTCGAAGAGTTCTCCGCCGAGCACGACATCAAGCTGGTGACCGTAGAGCAGATCGCCGCCTACCGCCGTGCTCACGAGACTAACCTGAAGCTCGCCATCGAGACGAAACTACCGACCCCGCACGGCGAATTCCGCCTACGGGCTTATGAGAACGATGTCGACGGCCTGACTCACCTGGCGCTGGTGATGGGCGAGCCAGAAGGCAAACAAGACGTTCTGGTGCGCGTGCACTCGGCCTGTCTGACCGGAGACGCCCTTCATTCTTTACGTTGTGATTGTGGCGAACAACTCGACACCGCGATGTCGCTTGTGGCCGACGAAGGAGAGGGTGTCATCGTTTACCTTCAGCAAGAAGGACGCGGGATTGGGCTGCTGAACAAAATCAAGGCTTACCACCTTCAGGATGGGGGCTTGGACACCGTCGAGGCGAACGAGGAGCTTGGGCTTGCGCCGGATCTTCGCGATTATGGTCTTGGGGCGCAGATCCTCAAAGAACTCGACCTTAAAAGCATCCGGTTGCTGACCAACAACATAACGAAGGTCGTCGGGCTGCAAGAGTTCGACCTCGAAATTACGGAGCGCGTGTCGCTTGAGACCAAACCAAACGAGCACAACGCACGCTACCTAAAGACCAAGCGCGACAAGCTCGAACACGTCCTCGAACAGATCTAGGAGCCGTAAAATGTCCAACGCACCAAACTACCTGGAAGGAGACCTGAGCGCTGCGGGCCGAAGTTTCGGAATCGTCGCCTCACGGTTCAACGAATTTATTGTTCGCCCGCTTCTGGACGGCTCACTGGACGCTATAAAGCGTCATGGAGGGGACCTAGAAGCGGTGGATGTCGCGTGGGTGCCTGGGGCGTACGAGATACCTTCCGTCGCCCGGCGCATGGCTCTCTCAGGGAGCTACGACGCTATAGTTTGCCTGGGCTGTGTGATCCGGGGTTCCACCTCTCACTACGAGTACGTGGCCGGGGGAGCCGCCAGCGGTATCTCATCCGCCGCTCTCTCGGTGGAGATACCGGTGATCTTCGGTGTCCTGACCGTCGAGAGTATCGAGCAGGGCATCGAGCGAGCCGGAACGAAAGCCGGAAACAAGGGCTTCGAAGCTGCCGCGAACGCTATTGAGATGGCCTCGCTTATGGAGAAACTGGACGCGAAAAAGCCCGCTGGCGGATAACGCCAACGGGCGGGATCTCTTGTTCTTGGAGCCTGTCCGAGTTTAGACCTCGGCCGGACGCGGGCTACGGGCGGCGGCCTTCGTGACCTTGAAGGCTTTCAGGCACGAAGTGCAGACCGTGACGCGCTTGACGGTTGGGCCTTCCTGGATACGAATCCTTTGAAGGTTCGGCTCCCAGCGGCGGCGCGTGGCGCGTAGGGAGTGGCTGCGGGCGTTGCCGAAGCTTGGGTGCTTTCCGCACGAATAACAGACTTTCGCCATGTGAATCTCCTGTGCTAGGATACCGATCAACTTAGGGTCCGGGCCGACTCTGCGTCCACGGGATGCGTTCGGCTGATGATTTTAGCAGGTTCTTGGAGTTGTGCGGGAGTATCCTCGCGGCTCGTGTCCCAGGGCGCG
>JBGTDE010000097.1:0-6203 GCA_041748475.1 Rubrobacteraceae bacterium
CTCCCGCGCAAAGTTAGAGGAACTTGCTGACTGGAGAGTCCTTGGGGTTTATGGACCGGCGGCGGGCGAGTTGCTTGGCCTGGATCTCCCAGAGCACGCAACCTCTGAAGTCAGCGTCGATGGAATCACCGTACTCGCGGCGAGGGTGACGGGTCCAGTCTTTGGGTACGACCTGATCTCACCTTCCAAAGACTTGAGCCGGATCCAACAACACCTGACCACCAATGGCGCCACACCAACCACCCCCGAAGTCCACGAAACAGCTCGAATAGAAGCCGGTGTCCCACGCTTTGGAGCGGACATCACCCCGGACAACTTCCCCGGAGAAACCGGCGTATTGGAGAAAGTAGTGAGCTTCGAGAAGGGCTGCTATCCCGGTCAAGAGACCGTGGCCCGAATGCACTATCGCGGCCACCCCAACAAAGACCTCCATCGCTTCGCCTGCGAGAGTGATGACTTGCAGCCGGGTGCGGAGATCTTTCAAAGCGACAAGACTATCGGCACCGTCACCAGCGTCGCCCCGCTCCCCGTGGAAGGCAAAACCCTTGCTCTCGGTTATCTTTCGCGAAAGGTGGATCTCGAAGCGCCG
This sequence comes from Rubrobacteraceae bacterium, assembly GCA_041748475.1. Taxonomy (GTDB): domain Bacteria; phylum Actinomycetota; class Rubrobacteria; order Rubrobacterales; family Rubrobacteraceae; genus JACDDK01. The sequence goes on from JBGTDE010000097.1 coordinate 590, forward strand.
ATTGTCGCTGGCGGCGTGACGTTGTCCGTTCTTGGGGCGGTGCGTGACTAAGAGCGCCGACACTCTTTCTCGGGCGGCTCGCAGCCGTTTGATGTCCCGTGTCCGGAGCAAGGACACAAAACCCGAGATGCGCGTGCGTCGCCTGATTCATGCGATGGGATATCGCTATCGTTTGCACTATCGCAGGTTGCCGGGTAGCCCGGACATCGTCTTTCCTGAACGTCGAAAAGTCATCTTCGTTCACGGTTGCTTCTGGCACCGGCACGAGAACTGCCGCCGCAACCGCACGCCAAAGAGTCGTCGGGATTACTGGTCGGCGAAGCTCGAAAGGAATCGGGTGCGGGATCTCACGGACCAATCTCGTCTCCGGGAAATGGGTTGGTCTGTTCTGGTAGTCTGGGAATGCGAAACTGAGGAAGCAGCAGGATTGCCGGGGCGCATCATGAGCTTTCTGGAGGATGAATGAGGGCCGTAGAACTGTTCGCGGGTGCCGGAGGTCTAGCGATGGGTACCTCCGAAGCTGGCTTCTCGCATGATGCCGTAGTCGAGTGGGACCGCTACGCTTGCGACACCATCCGGGAGAATCAACGTCTCGGCATCGAGCCGGTCGCCAGTTGGCCCCTGCGCGAAGTGGATGTTAGGAACTTCGACTACTCCCTTATCGACCCGGAGCCGGATCTCATCGCCGGAGGCCCACCTTGTCAGCCGTTCTCGCTGGGCGGTCGGCATCGCGGGCCTTCAGATGAACGGGATATGTTTCCCGAGATGGCCCGTGCGGTGAGGAATCTACAACCCAAAATCCTCATAGTCGAGAACGTGAAAGGACTCATGCGACGTTCGTTCTCGCAATACTTCGAATACATCACACTGCGACTCTCCTACCCGGAACTCGTCCTGGAACCGGGAGAGATCTGGGACGAGCATCTAGCCCGACTCGAAAGCCACCACGTTCAGGGCAGGAAAGAAGATCTCTCCTACCGGATGTCTTTCCAACTCCTAAACGCCGCCGACTACGGAATCCCGCAAAAGCGCGAACGGGTGATCATCGTAGGGCTTAGGGCAGATCTCGCTAGTGAATGGATATTCCCGAAGCCGACTCATTCCCTCGACGCGCTACTGTGGGACCAATTTGTAAGCGGCGAGTACTGGGAGCGACACGAAGTAGCAACCAAAGACCGTTCAACCATACCCCCGAGACTGGCTGGCAGAGTATTACGCCTGGGCAAAATGTTCCCGCCGATCGGAATTCCCTGGAGAACCGTTCGGGATGCGATCTACGACCTACCGGACCCTAAATCCTACGATACGGAAACCATCCCAAACCACAAATACAATCCTGGCGCACGCTCCTACCCCGGCCATACCGGGAGCCCGCTCGACGCGCCCGCCAAAACCCTAAAGGCCGGAGATCACGGCGTTCCCGGTGGCGAAAACATGCTCACTCGACCAGATGGCACCGTCCGCTACTTCACTGTCCGTGAAAGCGCCCGTCTCCAGACCTTCTCCGACGACTACGTTTTCCACGGCTCCTGGACCGAGACCATGCGCCAACTTGGCAACGCCGTTCCAGTCGAACTCGGACGGATCATCTCCGAGAGAACCGTCGCGCATCTACGCACCTCAGAACCTCGACACACCATCGCGAGTTCGTGAGCATTTGATGTCTACGCCTCCTTACAATCCTTTAGATAAGAAAAATCTAGGCGTTAGCGTCGCCGATGCGCTCTTGGCAAGCCCAGTGACAGCTCTACCGCCACAGAACGGATTCGTTGGCGCTGGAATCTACGCCATTTACTACGTAGGCGCATTCCCAGCCTATGCTCCAATAGCCGCTCGCAACCTCGGCGACCGTTTCGAAGCGCCGATTTATATTGGCAAGGCTATCCCTGCTGGAGCTCGCAGGGGAGGAGGATTGGGGCTCACCACAGGTCCAGTTCTTCATCGGAGACTCAATGAACACACCCAGTCGATCACGCAAGCCGACAACTTAAACCTTGAGGACTTTCATTGTCGCTACTTGGTGGTGGATGATATCTGGATACCTCTAGGCGAGTCTCTACTGATAGAGAAATTTGCTCCCGTTTGGAATTCCACCATCGAAGGCTTCGGAAACCACGATCCAGGGAGTGGTCGTTACAGCTCTCAACGTCCTCTCTGGGACATGGTCCATCCAGGAAGAGCATGGGCCAACAAACTGCGAGAGAACAATAGATCGAAGCAGGAAATACTCGATACTCTAGCTCAACGTTTACAAGGCTCGGACGAAGGATCCACTGCATGAAGTCGCCCGAAAACTGCGACAGCATTGAGGACGTTCGCGAGGGGATCGACGCTTTGGACCGTGAGATCATCTCTCTAATCGGTCGTCGCGCCGGGTACGTCGAAGCGGCGGCGCGATTCAAGACGAGTGAGTCGAGCGTGCGTGCTCCAGAACGCCAGAAATCGATGCTCGAAGTACGTCGTCAATGGGCGGAAGAAGAAGGGTTAGAACCGGATGTGATCGAGGGTATCTACCGGACCCTTGTCGATTATTTCATCCAACGCGAGATGCGTGACTGGCGATCCAACGAAGACAACACTCCTGGCGTAGACTGAACGAGTGTGACTAGCGAGAAGGAAGCTGGATGATCGAGGCAGCTAACCAGGTGGATGTTCGGGAGCGCGACAATGGATCTTCGACCAGGCTGAAGGTGGCTGACCTTTTCGCCGGGGCTGGTGGCTTGTCGGTGGGGTTTCACTCCGCAGGGTTCGAGTCGAAGTTCTTTAACGAGATCGACGAGCGTGCTGCGGCGACTTTTGGATTGAATTTCCCTGAGACTACGGCCTTTGTTGGTCCGGTCGAGGAATTATCCGCCGAGCGGATACGTTCTAGGTCCAGCCTGGGCGACGAAGACCTGGATGTGATGGTTGGCGGTCCTCCGTGTCAAGGTTTTAGTATCAACGCCCCCATCCGCAGCGAAAAGGATTCCCGAAACCATCTGTTCCGGCACTTTGCCCGGATAGTGCTCGAAGGCATCCGCCCGAAGTTCGTCCTGATCGAGAACGTTCCGGGACTGGTTTCGTTGGACGGCGGCACCACTTTGGAAAGCGTCAAGGCAGCCTTCGAGCAAGCTGGGTACAGGGTGATCTTCAAGATCCTCAACGCCGCCCACTACGGAGCCCCCCAGGAGCGATGGCGGCTTTTCTTTCTCGGAACCCGGCTGCCGGACGTGGAACTCTCGTTCCCTCTCCCGACTCACTACAGCGTGGGGCGACCCAACTTCACCGGGGGCCGGGAGCATATCTTCAGGCACGCCATCTCCAATGGCGCTCAAGGCGGCTTGTTCGACGACCCGTTAAAACCTTTCGTCACGGTAGAAGAAGCCATAGGGGATCTTCCCTACATCTCGTCCGGTGGCGGCTCGGGACAGATGGACTACGCAAGGCCCGCCCACTCCTTCTACGGCAGTGTCATGCGCCGGGGGTCCACGACCTTGAGCAATCACGAGTGCGCGAACATGTCGGAGATAAATCTGGAGCGTATGCGCCACGTGAAGCCAGGGGGTTCGTGGCGGGATATTCCGCTGGATCTCCTCCCGGCGGGAATGCGTCGAGCGAAGCGAAGCGACCACACGCGACGCTACGGACGACTTCATCCAAAACGCATGTCCCCCACCATAATGACGAAGTGCGATCCTCACTGGGGAACCGTGGTCCACTACGATCAGGAACGCATCATCAGTGTCCGCGAAGCCGCCCGGATTCAATCCTTCCCCGACTGGTTCAGATTCGAAGGGTCCAAAGGCGAACAATACCGTCAAGTTGGGAACGCCGTCCCTCCTCTACTCGCACAAGCCATCGCGGAACATATAAAGAATCTCTTACTAGCAGACAAAGTCCATGAAACCGCTGAACTCAACGCCCGTGAGAGTGGATCCCTTGCCCCGAGCTAACGGCAAGGATTTCGCCGAGATTTTTGGATATTCCCCGGACGACACCTCCGAACCCGCACGCAGACAGTGGAAGAGTCAGGATTGCCCCTTCGTGGAGAGCACCTGCATCAAACGCATAAACTTGCCGGGTAGCGGCTGGGTAGTCTCTGGTGCCTGCAGCGTCGCGAACAGAACCAGAAACGCAGACGTGGACGAAGTGATCATCTGTCCGCAACGTCTCTACGCGGAGAATTACGCATCTCTGAAAGCGTGCGCCCGCGACGCGATACAAGGCACTTCGCCAATCTTTCTAGCCGACGAGTTTTCGAAGCTTAAGCAGACCGGCCATCTCCCCGAGGAGTACATAGTTCTTCTAGGAAAGAACTCGGGTGGCGAAATCACCCTTAGAAACACCGCTGCTCAGTTGAGCATCGACTGGGTGATGGCCTACGTCGCCGCCGGGAAACTGAACACAGTAGTGCCTTGCGAGGTACAGAGCATCGACACGACAGGCTCCTACCGCGACACCTGGCAAGCGTATTCCAAAGAACAATCGCTCATTCCAAACTCCAGCCACGGCATGAACTGGGCGAACGTGTGGAAGCGACTGATACCTCAACTAATACTCAAAGGCGCAGTTGCATCCACTTCCAACCTCTGCCAACAGGGACTCTACTTTGTTCTGCCCGACCGCGTGTATGTCCAATTCGAGAAGCTGGTCGGCAAAGTCCCGCAGGTCGGAGCCCCAGGTCCAGGCGTACTAACCGTAATGACTTACGCGCTGGGACCGAAAGTGTCAGCCGGAAACGTTCGCCTACTCGCGCAGCAGCGCGTTATAAGAACCCGCATCACGGACTTCGCCGAAGCGTTCGCCTCCGGCAGAGAACTCTTTCCACTGGGCGCGGAACTAGACCACAAAGTCGACAGCATACTAGATCGTCTATAGGCAGTTGCATGGCTGGCGCGAATCTCCGTAGCATGATCTCTCCTATCGGGAACGCCTCCCAGGAAGGGCGGTTTTTGGGTGGGTTTTGGTGTTACAAGCGGGGTGTGGGATGGGGTGCTGGGAATGGGTCTCAGAAGGCTTGGATCTTGCGTGATCCAGGTCACTAAATTCTTTTATAGAGCGGGGTTTGAGGGATTTCAGGAAAAGTTATTGGTCGTGATCCTTTTACGTTGTGAGGGTGTTGGCGCTGTGATTTAATAGGCGTGCTGTAGCAAAGTTTTACATAGGTGAACGGCAGGGATTCGATGCTAAAGATTGAAGGTTTGCGGGCGGAGATCGACGGTCAGGAGATCTTAAAAGGTCTGGACCTCGAAGTCAACAAAGGTGAGATCCATGCGATCATGGGTCCTAACGGCTCGGGCAAGAGCACGCTCTCGAACGTGCTTATGGGACATCCCCGGTACGACGTAACCGGCGGCAACATCACGTTCATGGACCAGGATATCTTCGAGCTCGAAGCTGACGAACGAGCGCAACTCGGCATGTTCCTCGCCTTCCAGTATCCGAGCGAGGTACCTGGGGTCTCTGTAGCGAACTTCCTGCGGACGGCGGTCAACTCCGTTCGGGAGGAAGATCTTCCCATTATGGAGATGTACAAGCTCCTGCAGGCGAAAATGAAGATTATGCAGATGGACCCCAAGTTCGCCGAGCGGTATCTGAACGAAGGATTCTCCGGCGGCGAGAAGAAGCGGAACGA
>JBGTDE010000098.1:0-5391 GCA_041748475.1 Rubrobacteraceae bacterium
ATACAGAAGAAAGGCTCCGTCGGGGGCGAACTCAAGATCATACTCCTAGACGGCGATCAGACGCGCTCGGTGCAATCCACCCGTACCAACGGCGGCACCATCAACCTCTCGTACAGCTCGGAGTAGAGCCGCTAAAATACCCCCTAAATCCCCTCATCAATCGGAGGTATGCGTGAGCCCCGTGAACCGCGAAGAAGCCTGGAACCTGATGTGCGAATGGACCGAAAGCGAATCTCTCCGAAAGCACATGCTCGCCGTCGAAGCCGCGATGGTGGCCTACGCCCGCCACTTCGAGGAGGACGAGGAACTCTGGGCCGCTACGGGCCTCCTCCACGACATGGACTACGAGAAGCATCCAACGCCCGCCGAGCACCCGATGGTCGGTGTCCGGGAGCTGGAGAGCCGCGGATATCCCGAGGAGATCCTCGAAGCAATAAAGGGACACGCCGACTACCTCGATGTACCGCGCACGACACCGTTGGCTAAAACTCTGTACGCCGTTGACGAATTATCCGGCTTCATAACCGCCTGCGCCCTCATGCGACCGGAGAGGCTCGAAGGTCTGAAGGCCAAAAGCGTCCGCAAGAAGATGAAACAGAAATCCTTCGCCGCCGCCGTGAACCGGGAAGACATCGTGCGAGGCGCGGAAGAGCTTGGCGTCGATCTAAACGAGCACATCGAGTTTGTGGCTGGGGCTCTTCGCGAGCGGGCCGCCGCGCTGGGACTCACTACCTGAAAGAACGCCGCACCCTCTGCTAGGATGGTGCTCTTGCAAGAATTGGAAAGGATGATGTAGTGGCTCGGGTTATGGTCATCTTTGGTGGGAAGAGTGGGGAGCATGATGTCTCCCTGGCCTCCGCGCGGGCGATCATTACGTCCCTTCGCGAAAGTGGTCGCCACGAAATAACCCCGGTCGGCATCACCCGCCAAGGACGTTGGATCCACTCCTCCGACCCAATGACCGAATTAGAATCCCAAAGCAAGTCTCTAAGCAGCGCGAATGCGGTCAGCAGCGCAAGCGAGGCATCAGGCACCGAAGTTTCCGAGACTCCCGCGCCTGTATCGGAGAAACTTCCGGCGGGGCTTGGTTCGGTGGATGTCGTGTTCCCAGTTTTGCACGGCCCTGACGGGGAGGATGGGACCGTGCAGGGTTTGTTGGAGCTTGCGGGCGTGCCTTACGTTGGTAGTGGCGTACTCGCCAGCGCGGTTGGGATGGATAAGATCACGATGAAAAAAATCTTCGCTCATCATAGTCTGCCGCAAGTTCGTTGGATCGGCATCACCAGCCACGAGTTGCGGACGAACCCATCCGGCTGTATCGAACGAGTAGAGAAGACAACCGGCTACCCATGCTTCATCAAGCCCGCCAACCTCGGTTCAAGCGTGGGCATCAGCAAAGCCGAAGACTCCGAGAGCTTGCTAACAGCCCTGCACGAAGCCGCCTCATACGACCGGCGCATCATAGTCGAAGAGGGCGTGGACGCCAGGGAGATAGAAGTCTCGGTGCTCGGCAACGAAGACCCCGAAGTCTCCATGCCGGGCGAAGTCGTAATTCAGGGCAACGAATTCTATGACTACGAAGCAAAATACGTGGAAGGCGGGATGGAGTTGATCGTCCCGGCGGACCTCCCCAAGGAGACGATTTTGGAGATCCAGAATTCCGCCCGAATAGCATACGAATCCGTGGATGCCGCTGGAATGGCGCGAGTCGACTTCTTCCTCGAACGCGGCACCGACCGGCTACTCTTAAACGAGATCAACACGATACCAGGCTTCACCCCAACCAGCGTCTACGCCACGCTCTGGGACGCGAGCGGTCTCCCCTACGAAGACCTCCTGAACCGCCTGATAGACCTCGCCATCCAACGGCACGCATAGAGCCCGGACACACTGTGTTTGTACTCTTTCTTCAAAGAACAACCGGCAGCGAGACTACTGCGGCGAGCATTGAGGATGCCACGCAGGAAGTCACCGACCCGAGCAAGGAGCAACTCGGCGCGTTCGCCAAGTTCTTCCAGAACATCTACACCTACCTGACCAGCGCCGAGTTTATCGGCAACATCCTCGCCTCGGTGGTCATTGTAGCTATCGGAGTCGTAGCGTACCGGCTGCTGACGCGCGGAGTGCCGCGTGTTCTGCGGTGGCGGCGAGGTCGGCAGGATTTTCTTGATGCCGAAGCAGTAAACCGGATCAAGCGCCAGGACACGGCGATCACGCTAATAAGGAACGCTCTTGGGTATGTGATCTTCGCTATCGTCACGCTCTTTGTCGTGAGTATCTTCATCCGCGACCCGTTGCCCGCCGCCGCTGGCGCGACGCTCGGAGCTGCCGTCGTGGGCTTCGGAGCGCAGAGCTTTCTTCGGGACATAATCGCGGGCTTCTCCATAGTCTTTGAGGGTCAGTATTCCGTCGGGGATTTTATCGAAGTCGAACCAACCAAAGCAGGCGGGATAGTCGAAGAATTTGGACTGAGAACCACCAAGATCCGGGCTCTATCCGGCGAGATCATCTTTATCCCGAACGGCACGATCACCGGTGTTCGAAACTACGTCTCGGGACAGCAACGCTTTACTCTTGAAGTCCCGCTCTCGGATGCCGAGGCCGTGGATAGAGTCCTGACCTCACTGACCGAAGCGAGCGAACTCTACCTGACCCCTCCACGCCTCGTCAGTCGCGAAGATACCGAAGGACGCATCCGCCTGCGTATCCTAGCCGGTGTCCTACCTTCGATGGGATGGCTGGTGGAAGAGAACCTAGTCGAGCGCGTAAAAGCCGCCGCCGGAGAGGACGCGCTTGCCGGAAATCCCCTGATCTACAAGGTCGACCACGCCAACTTGAATCGGATCCGGGACCTTTTGCCGCAAGAGGAAGAGGAGCGTAAGCCCTAGCTACCCTCGCTTTTCTCGCCAGGCTTCCAGTCACCTCGAAGATGTCCATTGGTCTGAGACACTTCCCTCGCTTTCCGTTCTCGCTCCAGTCGTTCCGCCGCTTCGGAGAGCAACTCCCGGACTTTTTCGAGCCGGGAACGCTCCGTGGTTAGCTCCAGGATACTCTGACGAGTCTCCAACTCAAACTCTATGCGACCCGCGATAGCGAAAGCCAGGTTTCGGTACGGAGGTTCGATCTCGATCCCAACCGATCCCTGCGTCGCCGCCTCTACCACCCGCTCCAACAGCACTATGCACTCCTGGGCGATCTCCGTCACATCTTCTTCCGGTTCCGCAGCCAGATATTCGATCTCACCCACGTAGTACGGCTTTCCGGTCAATATGTTGTTGAGCTTGAACCGCCGCGAACCCTCTACAAGCACGACCATCCGTCCATCTTCATAACGCTCCACCAACTCCACGATCCGGGCGGTACAACCAACCTCCCGCGTGCCCTGTTCGTCCGCCAGAACCATCCCGAATTCGGTCTCGGACTCCAGGCACTCATCGACCATTTGCTTGTAACGCTCCTCGAAGATGTGCAGCGGCAACGGAGCACCCGGCATCAGCACCACATTCAACGGGAACAAAGGTATATCCGACAAACTCGCGCTCCTTCTATCTATAGTGGACTAATTCTATCCCTCACCCGTCATCCCCGCTATCATGCGCTCTTACAACTCACTCTGTTTTCAACCACCGGAAAGGTCTCAATGACCAAATCCAACTCCAAGACAGCACTCGTCACCGGCGCATCCTCGGGCATTGGTGCCGCCACCGCCCGACAACTATCCCATACTGGATACAACGTGGTCCTTGCCGCTCGCCGCAAAGATCGCCTGGAAGCTATCGCTGCGGAGCTAGGCCCAACGAGCCACGCTATCCCTACGGACATAACCGACCCCAAAGCCTGCGCCGACCTCGTCGAGAAAACAATCGAGCGTTTCGGAAGGCTCGACGTGTTAGTAAACAACGCCGGTATAGGGCTCTACGATTCCATCTCGGACGCGGACCCGGAAGATTGGCGCAAGATGTTCGATGTGAACGTCCTCGGCGTACTCTACGTAACCCAGGCCGCTGTCCGACATATGCTGGAACGTCGTTCGGGACATCTGGTCTTCGTCTCCAGCATCGCCGGTCGCCGTGTACCTCATTCCTATGGAGCCGTCTACTCTTCCACCAAGTACGCCGTCAACGCTATCGCCGAAGGGTTGCGCGGAGACCTAGACGGTCAGGGTGTGCGAGTTACGACCGTGGAACCAGGTCTCACTAGAACAGAGTTCCCTACAGGATCGTCCTCAGACCCGACCGAATACTATGCGAACAAGAATTACGATCCACTGGAAGCCGAGGATGTGGCCGCCGCCGTCACCCATGCAGTAACGCTCCCGGCCAGCGTGAGTCTGAACGAGATACTGTTGCGACCCTCCAAACAGCCTCAGTAGAATGCAGACTTCCCGTGCCAGGGCGTTTCTAAAACGCTAATCGGCGATGCTCCCATTTAGGGAACACCGCCGATTGAGGATTCGCGAGTTCTGTTCTACTCGTCCTTGCTGATCCAGTACGTGAACAGAAGAGCGCCGCTGAAGAACGTTAGTATTAGTCCGAGAGCGGCGAACAGCCGCAGAACGCCTATCGTGTTCGGCTCGAGCAGAGCTAGTGTCTCGATCATTCGCCCTCCGGTACTTTCTGGCCATTGATAGTATTGATCTTCTCGCCATTTTCTTCGACGACCGCTGGGCATCCTTCATTGACGACCTTCTGCCCCATCGTTACGCAGTTGTAGATCAAATACCCGCCGCCGTTGCCCGCTGGTTTGTGGTCAACCCGGCGAGCCGACTCGCGGGTCGATCCCATGTCGATCATCGTGAGAACCACCGTCACCGCGCAAGCCATGAGCGCGTACTGACTCCACCGGCTAGCGTTACCCCAGCGGAAACCGCCCGCCGTCGCCTTCAAGTAGAGCGTCAATATAAAGAAACCGACCAGCATCAATCCTATCAGGCCGATGTACTTCCACGGATACATAGCGCCGAGCGGTATCTTGGTCTCTTCGCCGCCCAGAAACACTAGTCCGAGCTGCGGAATTAAGTCCGCGTCCGCCGGTATGATGTTCAGGATCGTAAACAGAGCCGTGAAGCCGAGCGAGCCTACCGCTAGTTTTCGCAAGGTCGGCATCGGCGTTATCGCGAAGCTCAGCTTGTTAACGAAGTACGCCGTAGAGGCCATCGACATCACGGCGAAAAGCATGACCAGCACGTTGAAGTGCCAGGCCTGCTCGCCGAGCATGATGGTCTCAAAGGCATCCGGGGAACTCTCCCGAATACCCTTCAGGTAGCCGTACCCGATCACCGGCTGCAGGATCAGGAACCCGAAGCCCCAGATCAGACCAAAGTGACCCATCCAGTCGTAGTACTCCCTATCTTCTTGACGAGTCGAGCGTAGATACCGCCAACCGCCCCAA
>JBGTDE010000099.1:0-4101 GCA_041748475.1 Rubrobacteraceae bacterium
CCGATCGCGGTCTTCAGGGTGGAGTAGATCCAGTCCCAGGTTGGGATTGGCCAGCCACTCCTCTACCGAGTAGCCTAAAACCGCCTCTATCTGTGGGCTAACGTAGAGGAGTGTGTGGTCAGGCTGCTCGCCCACGTCGAGGGCCTCGACGTAGGTGATGGCCGGGACCTGTTCGACTAGGGTGCGGTATCTCTGCTCCGATTCCTGCAATGTCTTCTCTGCTTGTTTGCGCTCGGTGACGTCCCTTGAGTTGATAACGACGCCGCGCACGGTCGGGTCGTGGAGCAAGCTGGTGCAGTATGTCTCAATGTGCCGCCAGGAGCCATCCGCGTGCTGCAGCCGCAGCTCCATCCATGAGGTAACGCCCGGATTGCTCATGGCGTTTGCGAAGATGTCCTGCACTCGTGCGTCGTCGTCGGGATGTACAGGAGTAAAGCTGTCCGTCCCTATTATGTCTTCGGCCTTGTAGCCCAGCATCTCCTCGACCGCCGGGTTGAGGTAGCCAACAATGCCGTCGGCGTTCATGAGCATGATGGTGTCTTTCGCGTTCTTTACCAGGGACCGAAAGCGCTTCTCGCTCTCTTCGAGCTCATTCTGTGCCTCCTCGTGCCTGGAGGTTTCCACTTTGAGCTCCTGCCATCTGCGCCAGGAGTAGAAGCCGAACGCCAGCCCGAAGGCGAGAGGCACGACCACGAACTCGTCGAGTTCCCACCTTTCGTATCTTTGGGACCAATTCTGGAATTTCTCGAATACATCGAAGTAGAAAGCCACAACGAACCCGATCGCGGCGACGACGAGGATCGCCGCCAAATCCCTCATAGCTTTGGTGCTTGGTTTTTCTTTCATATAAGTGAGCCTTTCGAAACCATCGTATCAGGTAGCTAAGGCAACTGACCGAGCCTGATCTTTGTTTAAGAGAGATCTCAAGTCCTCAATTTTCATCTTGCGCTCCAGTTTCTGTTCTACTTTAGCTGGTACAGTGTTTTCTCGGCTTCTAGACTAGAAAATGAGATAGTGGTCTCTACTGCTCACGTACAGCTTTCACTCATATTGTCGGCAGGATATCCCCAGAACTTTAATCACAGAATTTATGAGTCTTTGAAACGGTAAATAGCAACGTAACAGCGGAATGCCGATCCTCAGGGCCCTTTAGCCTGGGCCATCCACGGCTCCTTTGCACGGGAAGCCGGATGACGCCCATCCCAGCTCGCCAAACCACGCAACACTCATCTAACGGTTTCTTACCGGAACGCGCCGTCTTCGAGCAGGATATTCGTCCAGAGAGGCGTGTACTCGGGCCAGAGTAGAGTGTAGTGGTTCGCGCCTTCGATGCGCGTCTCGTGCCGGATGTCCAGAGCGCCGGACATCGCTTCGAGGGTGGTGTCCGGGATTAAAGGCCGACTCCCCGGAAAGAAACCCTCGGATGCCCGAACCACCGCCACCGGACACTTCACTTCGCGCATCTCATCCAACGTCGGCGCCTGGGATGAAACACCTGCGGAATCCTCGCTCGCCGCCTCCGACGAGCATTTGGGAGAGTAGCCGTCTTCCGTTTTTTCGAGGTCGTAGAGGTAATAGTCAGCCATCTCCGGGGGGAGGTCGTCTGGTGTGATCCCACTTCCCGGAAACCAGAAATCCAGGTACTCCACCGGACTCTCGAAGGTCATGTCGAGGCGACCAAACGCCCGCGCCAGCCCCTCGCCTATGGCGGCGGCTTCCTGTTTCTCTTCTTCGGACATGGAATCGGGGTCGGCTTCGACGCGAGGCCAGCCTCCATCCAGGAGGATCAGCGACCGGATGCGATCCGGACACATCAAAGCCGCCTTCAACGCGACGAACGCCCCCATCGAATGCCCAGCCAAAACAGCCGTTTCGAGACCGAGATGGTCCATAACCCGCATCACATCTCCCACGTGAGCCTCTAGCCCATAACCAGACTCGGGCTTCTCCGAATCGCCCCGCCCGCGCAAATCCACTCCAACTACCGGACGCGACTGAGCTATCAGCCGGGCGGCGGCATTAAAGGCCCGATGTTGAGCCGTGATCCCATGCAGCAAGATGACGGGCTCCGAGCCGAGTCCGGCGTGCGAGATCGCCAACTCCACATCGCCCGATACGCGCTCCGCTGTCCATATATTCTCCATACCCTCAGTATACGCAAAATGTCGAAAACGGGCGACCGCTCCGGCGGATGGTACATTAGCGGGATGAACGAGACCGGCATGACCTACCACGAAAACGTCCTGGCAGCTATCGGTAACACCCCCCTCATAAGACTCGGAGACATCGAGCGTACCGAGAAACTCGAAGCGACCCTACTAGCGAAAGTCGAATACCTGAACCCCGGCGGCTCCGTAAAAGATCGCCCCGCCATCAAGATGATCGAAGTCGCCGAAGAACAGGGACTCCTAAAACCTGGCGGCACCGTCGTCGAGCCAACGAGCGGCAACACCGGCGCGGGCCTCGCTCTCGCCGCCGCCGTCAAAGGCTACAAATGCATCTGCGTCATGCCCGAGAAGGCGAGCAAAGAGAAACAAGACCTCCTCAAGGCGATGGGCGCAGAGGTAGTCGTCACTCCCAGCCTGCCGCCCGAAGACCCGGAGAGCTACTACTCCGTAGCCAAGCGACTCGCCGAGGAGATCCCCGGCGGCTTCAAACCCGGCCAGTACGAGAACCCCGCCAACCCTCTCGCCCACTACGAGACAACAGGACCGGAGTTATGGAAACAGACCGCTGGTCGCATCACCCACTTCGTGGCCGGAATGGGAACCTGCGGAACCATCTCCGGAACCGGACGGTACCTGAAAGAACAGAGCCAAGAAGTACGCATAGTCGGCGCGGACCCGGAAGGCTCCATCTTCTCCGACCCGGAGAACATCCACAAATACTCCGTTGAGGGCGTTGGCGAAGACTTCTACCCCGGCAACCACGACGGCTCCGTAGTAGACGACGTAATACAAGTAGACGACCGTGAAGCCTTCCTGATGACTCGCCGCCTGATGGCCGAAGAAGGTCTCTTTGTCGGGGGTTCGTGCGGAATGGCCGCCGTAGCCGCCGTCCGGGCCGCGAAGACTCTAGGGTCAGAGGCCGTCGTCGTAGTCCTGTTGCCGGACACGGGCCGCAACTACGTCTCAAAAGTCTTCGACGACGAGTGGATTCTCGCAAACTCGTCCGCTACGGCGGAGGATCTCAAAAAACCCTATCGCATCTTCTCGGAGGAAGCATGAAGTTCGCAACCAGAGCCATTCACGTTGGGCAGGAATCCGACCCGACCACGGGGGCGACTATCGTCCCGATCTACCAGACCTCCACCTACACGCAAAAGGCTCCCGGACAGCACAAGGGCTACGAGTACAGCCGCACCGGCAACCCAACCCGCGCCGCTCTAGAAGAGTGCGTGGCCGCGCTGGAAGGTGGCGAGTATGGCCTCGCGTTCGCATCCGGGCTGGCGGCTACGACCGCCGTGATGAGTCTGCTCTCGCCGGGGGACCACGTCGTGGCCGGGGACGACCTATATGGCGGCTCCTACCGCCTCTTCGACAAGGTACTTCAGAAGTCCAACGGCCTCGATTTCACCTTTGTCGATACTACGGACCCAGAAGCCGTAGAGAAAGCCTTGCGCCCCGATACGAAACTGCTCTGGATCGAGACCCCAACCAACCCCATGCTGACCCTCTCGGACATCCAAGTCCTATCAGACATGGCCCACGAGCGAGGCGCTATAGCCGCCGTGGACAACACTTTCGCCTCCCCGTACTTTCAACAACCGCTCTCTCTAGGTGCGGATATCGTGGTCCATTCGACGACAAAGTACATGGGTGGACATTCGGACGTGGTGGGCGGCGCGACCGTTACCTCCGACGCGGACCTGCAAGAGCGGCTGGCTTTCTACCAGAACGCCGCCGGTGCGGTGCCGGGACCGTTCGACTCCTGGATGGTGATGCGCGGCTTGAAGACCCTCGCCGTCCGTATGCGCCAGCACGAGAGCAACGCCCTGGCAATCGCAGAATTTCTGCAAGGCCACGAGCAGGTCGCGACCGTGAATTATCCAGGCTTGCCGAGCCACCCGCAACACGAACTCGCCAAAAAGCAGATGACCGG
>JBGTDE010000100.1:0-3321 GCA_041748475.1 Rubrobacteraceae bacterium
CGCGCCCAGGAGCCCGCTATCCCAACCGAAGATATATCAGGACACTGATCTGCCCATTGCCGCATCGTCATCAGCAGATCTCGAACCTCGACGGCGCGTTCGTCGGTGACCACGGGGCGAGCGTCGCTAGTGCGTATGAGGGTGCTCGTGGTGGTGGTCCCGGCGAGCGGTGGAGGTGGCAGGGGTCCAGGTTCGGTGCTTGACGGCTTCGCGGACCCAGGCTACTATCTCATCCATCCCATCTCCGTGAAGTACGGAGGCGAAACGTGTTGGGGCTTCGCCACGCAGGGCGCTCGCGTCCCGATCCATTACCGAGAGATCCGCCCCGACGAGCGAGGCCAGGTCGATCTTATTCACGACCAATAGCTCCGAGCGGGTTACACCGGGTCCACCCTTGCGAGGCACTTTATCTCCCCCGGCCACGTCGATCACGTATATGGAAGCGTCCACCAACTCCGGCGAGAACGAAGCCGCCAAGTTGTCCCCACCACTCTCCACAAAGACGAGATCCAGTTCAGGAATATCCTGCTCGAAGGTCTCGACCGCCTCCAAGTTCATCGAAACGTCGTCTCGGATGGCGGTGTGCGGACATCCACCGGTCTCCACCCCAACGACTCGACCCTCCGGCAGCACGGCGGCCCGCTGCAAGAACTCCGCATCCTCGCGAGTGTAAATATCGTTTGTCACAGCAGCTATGGTGAACTCGCCTCCCATACGGCGGCAAAGCTCCGCTACCAACGCGGTCTTGCCGGAACCTACCGGACCTCCAACGCCTAGTCTCATAGAACGTTCCATCATGATATGTACAACCTCGTCCGCTGACGTTCGTGAAGCATTGAGTGCGCGTCGATGGTCGGCGCGAAAGCGTACATTTCCTCGAAAGTTATAGTCTCGCTGGTATCTACGGAATGCATGATCTCCTCTCTCAGTCCATACAATACTCTCTGCGCCGCACTACCCCCAAGCGGTATGAGCTTCTGTCCCGCCGAGACGAGCGACGCTGCCCCCGCATACAGATAAGCGTGCAAGGTCTCCTCCAGTTCTAGCCCAAGCGTCGGAGCCACAACCCCATAGCCGACGGCTAGATTTCCCCGTGTAGCACCCTCACGCACGGCTTCGTTGAAACTCTGAAGCCTCTCATCCTCCACTCCCAAAGTGATGACGCTCGATAGGAAGCGTTTGCCAGTGGACGCGCTCGCGGCACGCAACTCGCGGGTTAGTTTTGTTGCCGTGAGGTGATTGTCTATCCAGTACAGATCGTCCACATCTGCATCGTATGCCGCCCGTAACGCGACACAATCCGAGGTTGCCAGGGTCGAGAGCTGCAGGCTGACTATGTGGTGCAGGTCTTCGGCGTTTTGGAGTTCTCCGGCTTCGGTGAAGGCTTCGAGGGCCATCGAGTGGGCGAACGCGCCGGTTGGAAAGGCGGTGTCGGAGATCTGGAGTAGTCGCAGCAGGGCGGTCGCCTGGGCTTGGTCGCGCATCAGAACAGGAAGTAGCGTTGGGCCAAGGGAAGCTCTGCGGCGGGCTCGGAGGTTATGAGTTGGCCACCCACGCGGACTTCGTAGGTTTCGGGATCAACCGATATATCCGGGAGCAGGTCGTTGTGGATCATATCCCCCTTGCTTAAAGCCCGCGTGTCTCTCACAGCCGAGATGCCCTTCTTCAGCCCGAGACTCTCGGCGAGTCCGCTTTCGGTGGCGTCCCGTGATAGGAACGTCAGGGAAGTAGCGGCGGATGCGGAACCGAACGCCCCGAACATGGGGCGCTGGAAGACTGGTCCGGGCGTTGGGATGGAAGCGTTCGGGTCGCCCATCTGAGCATAGGCGATGAAGCCGCCTTTCACTACAATCTCGGGTTTCACGCCGAAGAAAGCCGGGCTCCACAACACGAGATCCGCGAGCTTTCCAACCTCCACGGAGCCGACATCGTGAGAGATGCCGTGAGTGATGGCCGGGTTGATCGTGCACTTAGCCAGGTACCGTTTGACGCGGTGGTTGTCTTGACGCTCGGAGTCCTCCGGCAACGGTCCACGCTGGGTCTTCATCTTGCTCGCTGTCTGCCAATTACGCATCCAGACCTCGCCCACCCGACCCATCGCCTGCGAATCCGAAGCCATCATGCTCAACGCGCCGATGTCGTGCAGCACGTCCTCCGCCGCTATCGTCTCCGCCCGAATACGGCTCTCGGCGAAAGACACGTCCTCCGGCACTTCGCGGCTTAGGTGATGGCAGACCATCAGCATATCCAGATGCTCATCGACGGTATTGACCGTGTAGGGACGAGTTGGGTTGGTGCTCGATGGTAGGACGTTCGGCTCGCCGCAGAGTTCGATGATATCCGGTGCGTGTCCGCCGCCCGCGCCCTCGGTGTGGTAGGTGTGGATCGTGCGTCCCTCGAAGGCGGCGACCGTATCCTCCACAAAGCCGGACTCGTTCAGGGTGTCGGTGTGGATCGCCACCTGAACGTCCGTCTCGTCTGCGACGGAGAGGCAGGTCCGGATCGCCTGCGGCGTAGTCCCCCAGTCCTCGTGCAGCTTCAGGCCAAAAGCACCCGCTTGGACCTGCTCGGTAAGAGCATCCGGGTTGGAGGAGTTGCCCTTCCCAAGAAAGCCGAAATTCAGCGGCATACTGTCTATTGCTTGGAGCATCCAGGCGATATTCCACGCGCCGGGCGTGCAAGTAGTCGCGTTAGTTCCCGTGGCGGGCCCGGTGCCGCCGCCGAGCATAGTGGTGATGCCGGAGGCTATGGCGTGGGTGGTTTGTTGAGGGGAGATAAAGTGGATATGCGAGTCGATGCCGCCAGCGGTCAGGAGTTTGCCCTCGCCGGCGATGATCTCGGTGGAAGCCCCGATCTCGACGGTCACCCCATTCATCGTGTCCGGGTTGCCAGCCTTACCAATAGCCGCGATGCGCCCATCTCGAACCCCGATGTCTGCCTTCACGATGCCCCAGTGGTCCAGAATCAAGGCATTCGTGACGACGAGATCCATCACCCCATCTTCGCGGGTGGCCGAACCTTGAGCCATGCCTTCGCGGATGGACTTGCCGCCCCCGAGAGTAGCCTCCTCACCCGCGAGCGTAAGGTCCCGTTCCACCTCCACCACAAGAGAGGTATCCGCGAGCCGAACCCGGTCGCCGGTCGTGGGACCAAACATTCCTGCGTAGCGCCGCCGGGAGAACTCGCTCATGCTTCCTCCACAAATCCTTGCTCCCCGGCTCGTCCGAGCGCGGCGTCCTTCACGGCTGGATCGTCTAGAGCACCCTGAGTAAGTCCGTTGAGACCACGAATGATTCTGCGCCCACCGATTGAGACTAACTC
>JBGTDE010000101.1:0-7058 GCA_041748475.1 Rubrobacteraceae bacterium
TCCGACGGGTGCCAACGTGAGAGCAAGTCCGATACTCAGGCTGATCCAACCAATGCCGATCGAAAGTCTCTGGGCGTGAGGATCCAGTCTCGACAGCACAGCCTTCAAACCCGCTTCGCAGCCTCGGACTCGAATAGATCGAGGACCGCCTCGATCAAGCCAGGAATAGTGTACTCACTCGCCTCGACATCCACCCGAATGCCATGCTTCCGGGCTGAATCAGCGGTTATAGGACCAATACACGCGACTCTGGCGTTGCCGAGTAGCCGCGCCGCGTTGTCACCGAACGCCCAAACGAAATTATCCACAGTCGACGAAGCAGTGAAGGTGACACAGTCGATCTCACCAGTTTCGAGCATCTTCGCCAACTCGTCCGCGCCATCAGAGATAGGTACGGTCTCGTAGGCGGGTGGCACGACGACTTCGGCCCCGGCTTCGCGCAACGTCTCCGGCAGTATTTCGCGGGCGACTTTGGCCCGAGGGATGAGGATACGTTGACCGGAAATCGAAGCAATGTCCAGCGATTCTATTAGGGCTTCAGCCCGATACTCGTCCGGGACGACATCGACGCGGAGCCCAGCTTCGATCAGGCGTTCGGCGGTCGCTGGTCCTATGGCTGCAATCTTCGCTTCTCGTGGCACGGCTCTAAGATCGAGTCCGTGATGCCGCAAACGCTCCAAGAAAGCGTCCACACCGTTGACGCTAGTGAACACGATCCATCCAAATGAATCCAACTCGCGGATCGCCCCATCGAGCGGCCCGTAATCCCGTGGCGACTGTATCTCTATGGTCGGAAACTCCCGTACCTCCGCCCCAAGTTTCTCCAGTTCGACGGAAAGCTCCCCGGCTTGCGCCCGCGCCCTGGTGACCACGACGCGCCGTCCGAAGAGCGGGCGTTTCTCGTACCAGTCGAGGCCGGAGTCGCGCAGAGCGACCACTTCACCAACGACGATAATAGCGGGCGGTTGCAGGTTCGCTTCGCGTACTTTCTCGGCAATGTTTTCGAGGGTTCCGGTGATGGTTCGTTGTTCGGTTTTCGTTCCCCAGCGGACGCAGGCTACGGGAGTTTCCGGGCTCTTTCCGGCGGCGATGAGTTGGCGGGAGATCTCACCT
Organism: Rubrobacteraceae bacterium; assembly: GCA_041748475.1. Lineage (GTDB taxonomy): Bacteria > Actinomycetota > Rubrobacteria > Rubrobacterales > Rubrobacteraceae > JACDDK01. The sequence goes on from JBGTDE010000101.1 coordinate 1,114, forward strand.
ATCCGACCGATGCCCATGTACAGCACGAGCGTATCCGCGCCATTGGCTATCTTCCGCCAATCCACGTCCGAACGGCCCTTTGTTGGGTCTTCGTGGCCGGTAATGAAGGCTACGCTGGTGGACACGTTTCGGTGGGTTACGGGGATTCCGGCATAGGCTGGGGCCGCGACGCCGCTCGTTATGCCAGGAACCACCTCGAAGGGGAGCCCAGCGGAGATCAACTCCATAGCCTCCTCGCTACCGCGTCCGAAAATGTACGGATCGCCACCCTTGAGGCGCACAACAGTCTTTCCTTCCTTGCCGAGTCTCACGAGGACGGCGTTTATGTCCTCCTGGCTCATGCTGTGATCGCCAGGCATCTTGCCGACGTAGATAAGTTCGGCATCTGGTCGCGCTTGATCCAGCAACGCTTCCGGCGCGAGTCGGTCGTAGACGATAACGTCAGCCTCCTGAAGACATCGCTGTCCCTTGACCGTCAACAGGCCAGGATCTCCGGGGCCGGAACCTACCAAGTAGATCACGAACTCCTCACCTGCCGAACCTCACCCAACACAACGGACGCTCCCTGGGCCAACAACTCCCGAGCCAGCCGATCCCCAACTTCTTCCGGCGACGAACCTACGGCTTCTCCCGTATAGACCAACGCGCCATCCGGCGACACCACGATCCCCCGCAACCGAACATCTCCCCCAGCTTCGGCGGCACCCAACGCCCCGACTGGCACGCGGCAACCTCCTTCGAGAGTTCGGAGCATCGCCCGTTCCGCCCGTGTTGCGCGAGAACTCGGCTCGTGGTCGAGAGCGGCGTGGATCGCGCCGCGATGAGGATGACCTTCGAGCGTCGCAGCGGCAAGAGCGCCCTGTCCGACGGCTGGCAGCATGACATCCGTGGGGATGATGGTGTGTGCGGCTTCGAGTCCCAGCCGGTCTAGACCGGCCCGCGCCAACACGAGCGCGTCCGCCGTCCCCTCGCGCACCTTTCGGATGCGAGTCTCCACGTTGCCCCGAATATCAACTATCCGAAGATCCGGACGATGGTGCAAGAGTTGAGCCCGCCGCCGCAAGCTGGATGTCGCTACAACCGCCTCCTCCGGCAGGTCTTCGACCGTGTAACCAGCCTCGGAAACCAGCGCATCGCTCGGGTCGTGGCGTTCGGTGATAGCGGCCAGGACGATGCCCTCGGGTGGATCGGTGGGCACGTCTTTCAAAGAGTGGATCGCTAGATCTATATCTCCCGCGAGCAGGGCTTCATCTAGTTGTCTGGTGAACACGTCGCGCTGATCCAGAACCGAGAGCGGTGTCTCGGGGTGCCGTTCGCTGGTGGTCTTGATGATGCGGACTTCTACATCGAGGCCCGATTCACGGAGTCGTGCGGCGCAGGTCTCCGCCTGAGCCCGTGCGAGGTTGGAACCCCGCGTACCCAGCACCACGGATGGCTGCGGGCTCACGGGCGTTCCGGGTGCGAGCGGTGCAGCTCCACCTCGATACTTTCGAGCGCGTGCAGACGCCGCCGAACCTCCGCGCTGTCGAGCGGCGAGCCCGCCTCCGCACGAGCTTTCATCTCCGCTATCGGGCCGTGCAGAAGTTTATTTACCAGTGAATGACTCATCTTCTCCACGGATTCCGCTTCTGATGGCGAGAGATCCAGGCGTTTTAGGTAGCGGGATAGTTCGTGGTGCCGTATCTGCTCAGCTTCGCCTCGAAGCTCCTGGATCATCGGAACGACATGCAGCGTCGAGACCCATGCCATGTACGCGGCCACAGCCGGAGCCATCAGCTTCTCCCCATCCTCAGCGGCCGCACGCCGATCCCCAGCGTTCCGCTCCACGACCGCTTGCAGATCATCCATATCGTAGAGATAGACACCTTCGACCGTCTGTACGACGGGATCCACATCCCGAGGAACCGCAATGTCCACAAAGAACAGCGGAACCGAACGCCGACTCATCGCCTGCGACACCACATCTTTCCCGATCACCCAGTCCGCAGAACCCGTGGAGCTTACAACCACATCCACTTCTTCGAGTTCTTCAGGGATATCCTCGAACGCCACAGCCTGCCCTCCGACGGCCTCCGCGAGTTTCACGGCGCGGTCGGGGGTGCGGTTCGCTATGCGTAGGTCCGTCACGCCCCGGTCTTTTAAGTGCTCGATCACCAACTCGCTCATGCTACCAGCACCGAGGACCAGAGCCTTCTTGTCCTCCAACGTCCCGAAGACCTCTCCGGCGAGCTTCGCGGCCACGTGAGGAATCGAGAGCGAACTGTCCCCTATACCTGTCTGAGAACGAACGTCCTTGCCTATCCGCAATGAAGTGTGGAACAGGCGATTCAGGATTGGCCCAGCGCTCCGTTCCTCCGTCGCAGCCCGGTAAGCGTCCCGGACTTGACCGAGGATCTGGCCCTCTCCCACCACCATGGAATCCAGCGACGATGCCACCCTATACAAATGACGCACCGCTTCGGCATCCGTGAGCCAGTAAGTGTCTTCTTGCAAGGAAGTGGCATCCACGCCCCGGTCGTCCGCTAGAGCTTTCAGGATTCGGGAACGCACACTCTCGTCTTCGACCACGGCGTAAACTTCCGTCCGGTTGCAAGTCGAGACCAAAACCGCCTCGGACACGACTCCGTCGTCCATCAGCCGCCGCAGAAACGGCCTGCCCGCGCATGGCGGAAACGCCACCTGCTCCCGCACCTCTACAGGCGCCGAACGATGGTTCATCCCGAGAGCCGCGATAAGCACCGAACCACCTCCCCTTCCAATTCCTCGTCTGGCTCGGAGCCACTACCTCGCGTCTTGCCGTACTCCTCAACGATCCCCGCCCACTCCGGCCCGAACGTCTTCTCCAACTCAGCCCGTATCCTCCGCGCCAAAGTCGGGGACGCTCCGCCCGTCGAGACCGCTACCTGAAGCCCTCCACGCCGCAGCGCCGCCGGAAGTGCGAAGTCTCCCTCCGCAGGTTTATCCGCGACGTTGACGGGAATGCCAAGCTCTTTCGCCTCGTCGGATACCGAGGCGTTCACTTCGCGAGAATTCGTGGCCGCGAAGGCCAGGTAAGCTCCGTCCAAATCCCCCGTCTCGTAGCGGCGGCGATGTTTCTCGACCGAGATGCTTTCGAGTTCCGGCAGAATTTCCGGTGAGATCACCACGACTTCCGCACGGGCTTGCAACAGTTTGCGGGCTTTTCTGTTAGCGACTGGACCACCACCGACGACTACGCAGCGACGACCGGAAAGGTCCATGAATATCGGGTAAAGAACCGTGTTCTTGTCCTCGATCTCGCCCTCCTATCTTACGCCGCATACCGCCATTCGTCGGAGCAGTCTAGCATAGCCACTGCACCAGTATTATTGACGAACAAAGTGTTGCATACACCCTCGAATTCCACCGTATACGCCTTCACGAAGCCATCTCTTTGGTCTTCTCAAGCAGGGTGACACCCTCGATCACCATTCCCTTGTCCACGGCCTTGCACATGTCGTAGATGGTAAGAGCCGCGACGCTGACAGCTGTGAGAGCCTCCATTTCGACGCCGGTACGGTCGCTGAGGCGGACCGTAGCCGTAATACCGATTTTGTCGTCCTCGACATCGAACTCGATATCTATGGATGTCAGGTTCAGACCGTGGCAGAGAGGTATAAGCTCCGAAGTCTTCTTCGCAGCTATAACACCCGCTATTCGAGCGGTATTCAAAGCATCGCCTTTCGGCAGCGCCCGATCCCGTAAAAGTTCGACCGTCTCCGGCGACATCCTCACGTAACCGCCGGCTGTAGCCGTCCGGCGCACGATGGCTTTCTCCCCCACGTCGACCATGCGGGCTGACCCGTCCTGGTCCAGATGCGAAAATTCCGTCATTGCTATACCACCTCCAACTCGACCCGGACACCTCGATGATCGCTGCGTCCCTCAAACAAACCGTATTCCAACTCCCGGAAGCCTCCCCGATACGCTACGTAGTCTATCCGGCGGCGACCGAGCGTAGGAGCTTCATCCCCCGCCGGACGAAGACCAGTTTCGAAAATCATATCCACAAGATGCACGTCCGACGTTGTCGCGTTCAAGTCTCCACACAGCAAAGCGTCACCGTCGCCGACGAGCTTCGGCAACATTCCGAGGCATCGGTCCCGTAGTCCCCACTCGAACGGCAGATGCGTGTTGAGCAGTCTGAATTCCCGGCCTCGCCAGACTATATAGCAGACCTGAACGGCGCGGATGATCAGACCATCCTTCCAGGCCCGGCTTCGGTTGCGCCGCAACGTCCAAGCCCGCCGCAGGGTCCAATCCGTCGGTACTATCCCAAGATGTGCGTTCAACTGGACCGTCCGACACGTGACAAACGACGCATCCTCCGGCAAAACAATCGCTAGAAGTTCCCAACCAAACATTACCCGCGAAAGACACACGCGCCGCCCGAACTCCTGTCGCAACTCCCGCGCCCGCTCGATGGAAACTTCCTGAAGACAGGTGAGACCGTCGCCCAGTAGCAGTGCGTCCAGTGCTTCGTCGCGACCTGTGCGCTCCCGGTAGGTGTTGTACGCGCTCACGGTTAGCCGGTGGGCGATGTTCTGTCCTCTCTTTGGCGGTAGCGGAATGCGGGGGGATCGAACCACCACGACCGCATGACGGTCGCAAACTGGTTTTGAAGACCAGCCGGGCCACCAGGCCCACGCATTCCAGGTTGATATTGCGAGCGGATTCTAGTTCAAATCCTTGCGGTAGCGGCGAGTTAGAACACGAACGTCGCCGGTACGACTGGTAACACCTTGAGAGTCGGAATATTCGAGCCACGCCTGGGCGAACTTGCGGCTAGTGTTCAAGCTGTCCCGGAGACCGGAGAGCGAGATGTCACCATCCTCCCGGCACGTGGTCTTGATGCCCTCCAGAACCTCCTCCGCCACCTCGCGAGCCGCGAACATCGAGCCGCCGAGATCCACGACCTCCCCACGCGTGAGCAATAACCGGAGCGCGGGAGTCGGCGTTGTGGTTGGCGGCGCGGCCCCTGAACTCCGCAACGTTTCGAGTGTTCTTTGGGCTTCCGCTTCTAGTTCCGGAGGGACTTCGTCCGCGCCAGGTAGGCTGACACCGGTCTCCGAAACTCGAACTTTCTGTCCTGCCAGTTCTTCTAGCAGGGCATCCGCTAATCTTGTGGAGAGGCGCATCGCGGTGCGGGCTTCGGCTACGGAGAGCGCGGGATTTTCGGGTTGCTCTCGGGCGCGGCGTTTCAACTCCTTCAGCAAACGGTCGCTTGCGGAGGCTATATTCGCAGCGGGCGCGTAGAGAGTTCCGATGGACTTTATCTGTGGGTTGATTTCGGCGGCGTGCGAGGTCTCTTCTTGCGGCGATGAGAGTGCTAGTGAGAGTTCTTCGACGTTCATGCCATCGTTATCGGTCCGATTAAGGAGCATTGGCAGGGTCTCCGAAAGGTCGCCGCTTTCGAGCGCTTCGAGCCAGTCGGATTCGGGGCGACGTCCGGTAGGCGATGGGTCGAGCACTGTTCCGCCACCGACGGTCACGGGCGGCGCGAGGGCGCGCAGCACAAAATGGTCTCCCGAGAGGAGTACCAGTGGATCCTCTAGCCGCAACCGCGCTAGAACACTCTCGCCGGGTCGGACATCCCCACTGTCGAGAGTTCGGATACGAGCGTTTGTCGAGCGCGTCCCGTGATGCAATCTGACTAGCACGCCGTGGCGCAGGGGCTTCGCGCTTTCGAGAAGTCTCACGCGAGCGTCGAAGAGCCTCGTCTCAGTGACGAGTCTTGAGAGCAGAACATCGCCCGCCTGAATCTCCGAGGCGTCGATGCCGGATAGATCAAGCGCGGTTCGAGCACCGGCTTGGGCTGACTCCGCCGGGAGCCCGTGATTCTGTACGCCGCGCACCCTCGGGCGGTATCCGGTGGAGGTTAGGAGCTGATCTCCTGGGCGTATCTCGCCGGTCCACAGCGTCCCGGT